>JAYTNC010000518.1:0-12772 GCA_043748515.1 Gemmatimonadota bacterium
GTAGCCCGCGAGCACCGGCGCGTAGCGCGTCATGGCGCCCGCCTGCGCACCGATGAACGTCTCGGACCAGGGCAGGATGCGCTTGCGGAAGATCAGCGCTGCGGGACGCGGGGCACTCACGTCGCCGATCCGGCGCGTCCCAGGTGCCGGTCGAGTCCGGCGGGCGTGCGCGTGAGGCGCTTGGCGGCGACCTCGTCGCGGATCGCACGGTTGCGCGCGATCGCCTCCGGCCGTTTGTAGCCGCGCCCATGATCGAGATGCACCACGAGCGCACGATGGCGGATCTGCGTGCCCTTCACGCCCGCGTTCTCGAGCCGCTCGCCGATCTCGCGGTCGAGCCCGCCCCACTCGAGGCGTTCGTCGAAGCCGTTCACGCGCACCAGGTCGTCACGCCAGGCCGACGCGTTGTGGCCGTTGAAGGTCGGGCGCGTGGTGGTGAGCAGGTCGAGCAGACGGGAGACGCGCGGGCCCCAGTGCAGGCGGCGTGCCTGACCCGAGGCGGGGGTCCCGTGCGTGCGCAGCCAGGAGTAGTCGGTCGCTCGGCCCTCGAGGATGTCCTCACGCGTGATCGCCTGGCTGATCTCCATCGGCAGCTTGAGGTAGCCGCCCGACAGGAACCGGCCGCGCGCAGACGCCGCGGCATGCACCGCGAGCAGGTCCCGGCGCGGGATGCAGTCGCCGTCGGTGAAGACGAGGTACTCCCCCGCCGAGGCCGCGATCGCCGCATTCAGGATGGTGCACTTCCGGAAGCCCTGCTTGGCGTGCCAGACGTGCCGGAGCGGGTAGCCGAGCAGCGGCCGGAGGCGGTCGAGAAGCTCGCGCGTCCGGTCGTCGGAGCCGTCGTCGGCAACGAGGAGCTCGAAGTCGCGGAAGGTCTGCGACTCGAACCCCCAGAGGACCTTCTCGAGCCACTCGGGATGGTTGTAGGTCGTGACGACGACGGACAGGCGCATGGCGATTACATTCGTGGGGCGCGCGGGAGCCGCGCGGCATGGGCGTAAGCTAGCGCCAGCCCATGGAGGACGACAGCCGACTCGCAGGGGGCATCGGTGGGCCAGACAGCAGCGCGCGGAGACTCGGCCAAGCGATACGTCGTCGGCGTCGACCTCGGCGGGACCAACATCGTCGCCGGCGTGATGACCACCGACGGCGCTGAGCAGTACGCGATGCACTCGATTCCCACCCGCGCGGACCAGGGCGCCGACGCCGTCGTCGAACGGATCGTGCAGCTCGCCGAACGGGTGATCGCGGAGACGCAGGCGACGACCGGCGCCACGCGGCAACAGTTCCTCGGCCTCGGCATCGGTTCGCCGGGTCCGCTCGACCGCGCGAAGGGCCTCGTGATCGTCACGCCCAACCTCGGCTGGAAGGACTTCCCGCTGCGCGATCGCGTCTCGGAGGGCGTGAAGCTCCCGGCCGAGCTCGACAACGACGCGAACTGCGCAACGCTCGGCGAATGGTGGATCGGCGCGGCGCGCGGGGCGAAGCATGTGGTGGGTCTCACGATCGGCACGGGGATCGGCGGCGGACTGATCCTCAACGGCAAGCTCTACCACGGCATCAGCGACGTCGCCGGCGAGTTGGGGCACATCACGATCGACTCCACCGGTCGCCGCTGCGGCTGCGGCAACTACGGCTGCCTCGAAGCGTATGCGTCGGGGCCGGCGATCGCGCAGCGCGCACGCGAGGCCTTGGGCGGCGGCGAACCGTCGAGCATGCCCGGGCTCGTCGACGGCGACCTCGAGAAGATCACGTCGGCGACGGTGTTCGCGGCGGCGCAGCAGGGCGACGACCTCGCGGGCCACGTCGTCCGCGACACGGCCAAGTTCCTCGGCATCGGGATCGCGAACTTCCTGAACATCTTCAATCCCGAGGTCGTGGTGATCGCCGGCGGAGTGACGCAGGCGGGCGAGGCGCTCTTCGAGCCGCTGCGCGCCGAGGTGCGGCGACGCGCGTTCGCGCCGGCGGTGGAAGCGTGCCGGATCGTGCCGGGCGAGCTGCACGGGAACGCCGGCGTGGTCGGCGCGGTGGCGATCTTCCTGCAGGCGCGCGGGCTGACGTGACCGCACGGCGGCGCATCGGCGTGATCGGCAGCTTCGTGTGGGACGTGATCCACGGCCGCGACGTGCGCGAGCTGCCGGTGCAGGAGTGGGGCGGCATCACCTATGCGCTGAGCGCCTGCGACGCCGCACTCCCCGACGATTGGGAGCTCGTGCCGCTCGCGAAGGTCGGGAGTGACCGCGTCGTCGAGGCGCGCCGCTTCCTTCGCACGTTGCGCCACATCGCGCCCGACGCGGCGCCGATCGAGGTGCCGCAGCGCAACAACATGGTGGAGCTGCGCTACCACTCCGACGAACGCCGGAGCGAGGTGCTCTCGGGCGGCGTGCCGGGGTGGACCTGGGCCGGGCTGCAGCCGCTGCTGCGCGACCTCGACGCGCTGTACATCAATCTGATCAGCGGCTTCGAGCTCGACCTCGCGACCGCGCAGCTCATCCGCCAGCAGTTCAAGGGACCGATCTACTGCGACCTGCATTCGCTCGTGCTCGCGGTGGAGCCGAGCGGGCTGCGCACCTATCGCCTGCTCCCCGACGTGGCCGCCTGGTGCGCCTGCTTCGACGTGCTGCAGGTGAACGAGGACGAACTCGCGATGATGGCGCCGGACGGGCTCGCGCTCGCCGCGACGGCGATGGCGGCGGGCGTGCGGAATCTCCTCGTTACGTTGGGGAGGCGTGGGGTCGTCTATTTCGCAGAGCCCGGCTTCACGCGGCTCGCCGACCTGCGGGAGGCGCCGCGTCCCGGGGCCGGTCCATTGCGCACCGCACTCGTTCCCGCAAGTGCGGCGCGCGTCAGCGGGCCGGGCGATCCGACCGGCTGCGGCGATGTTTGGGGTGCGACCTATTTCTCGCGGTTGCTCGCGGGTGATATAATGTCGGTGGCGCTGGGCCGTGCATTGGATGCGGCCGCGCGCAACGTCGAACATCGGGGCGCGACCGGCCTCGGCAATCACCTTCGGGGAGAACTGCACACGCCGTGACCGCCGTCATCACCCTCCCCGCGTCGCTCGACGAACCGAACTTCGAGAACGTCATCGAGCAGCTCGCCGCCGTCCCTGACGACGCGAAGGTGCTGGTCGACGCCCGTCACTGCCGATTCGCGACCCCGTACGGGCTCACCGCCCTGCTCTGTCTCGCGCAGTCGCGCCTCGAAAAGCCCGACTTCGCGCCACCGGAGGAGGAGTCGACGGCGAACTACTGGGCGCGCGCGAGCTTCTTCAAGTACGCCGACGAGCTGTACACCATGCGCGGCACGGTGCCGCGTGTGCGCGCCTCCGGCGACTCGGACGTGCTGCTCGAGGTGACGCCTGTCGCGAAGAACGAGGACGTGCACGCGATCGTGACGCGGATCCAGGACAAGGCGACGCAGATCCTCACCAACACGCTCGACCTCGAGCCGCGCGCGACCATGGGCTTCGCGATGACACTCTCCGAGGCCTGCTCGAACATCATCGAGCACGCGGGCCGCGGCGGTTGGGTGATGGTGCAGCGCTATAACTGGGCGAAGCGTCGGGTCGGGCGCGACGTGGTGCAGATCGCGGTCAACGACGCCGGCGTGGGCTTCCGCAAGTCGCTCGAGACGAGCCGCGCGCGCGCCCTCGCGGACCGATGGGACGACGCGATCGCACTCGAGAACGGCGTGATGAACGCGGTGAGCCGTCTCTCCGACCCGGGGCGCGGCCAGGGCCTCAAGGGGATCCGCGGCTGGGTGCACCGGTTCGACGGCAAGCTCACCGTCCGCTCGGGCACCGCGCGCATCGCGCCGATCATCCCCGACTGGGACGACGACATCCCGCGGCAGGACGACCTCCCGAAGTTCCCGGGGACGCAGCTGCAGGTGATCATTCCCAAGCGGGTGGTCCGCGAATGACGCACATCGACGTGCAGTCGGCGCTCGCCGAGTCTATGTCGATGCCGTATCACGACCTCGTGACGCGGCGCACGGGGGCCGCGGTGCGCGTTTTCGTCGAGCATCAGCTCTCCGGACTCGCCGACGGCTCCGTCGCCTTCCTCGACTTCTCGCGGATCCGCGTGCTCGACCGCTCCTGCGCCGACGAGTTCGTCGCCAAGCTGATGCTCCCGCTCACGAGCGAGCACCCGACCCGCGACGGCTACGTGGTGCTGCACGGCGTGAGCGACGGACATATGGACTCGATCGAGCAGGTGCTGCTCGCGCACGGGCTCGCGCTCGTGGTGCAGTTCCCCGACGGCCATGCGCACCTCGTCGGCGCGGTCACCGACGTGGAGCGGCGGCTCTGGCAGATCGTGATGGGGAGCGGCCGTGTGGGGCTCGACGGCCTCGCCGCGGCAGCGGGACTCACGCTCGACGAGACGCAGGCGCTGCTCGACTCGCTCGCCCGCCGGCGCCTCGTGCGTCGCGATCATGACTGCTACTGCCCGCTCGGCGAAGCCGCCTGAGGTACTGAGATGAGCCGCACCTTCAACCCGCTGCAGGTCGTCGGCTTCATCGCGACGCGCAAGAGCGACGCCGAGCGCGGTCCGCTCATCCGCGTGCGCCCGGACGACGCGCACGCACGGTCGGTCGACGACGGCGAACTGGTCTGGGTCTATGGCCCGCGCCGTCACGAACTCGCGCCGGTGGTGTACGACGAGTCGTTGCCGCGCGGGGGCGTCGTCGTGCGCGATCTCGCCGGGATCGCCGTCACCGAGATCGTGCGCCTCGTCAAGATGGATATCGATCACCGCCCGGTGCTCACCACGAATTTCGCCTAGAGGTCGCCCGTGTCACGTGCGAAGTCGAAGGGTCCGTCGCTCGCCACGCTCGCCATCCACGGCGCGCGCGAAGCGCATCGCCCCGGCGATCCGGTCGTCGAGCCGCTCGTCCAGTCGGTGAACCACCTGCAGGCGCTCGGCACCGCCGAGGGCCTCAAGTACACGCGCTACGGCAACACGCCCAACGCCGAGCGCGTGCAGAAGCGGATCGCGCTGCTCGAAGGGGCCGAGGCCTCGCTCGTGCTCTCGAGTGGCATGGGCGCGACCGCCTGCGCCATGCTCGCGCTGCTCCGGCCGGGCGACCATCTGCTCTCTTCGATCTACATCTACGGCGGCACGCACCGGCTCTTCCTCGAGGAGTTCGCGGCGATGGGGATCGAGGTCACGCTCGTCGATCCGTTCGAGCCGCGCTCCTTCCGCAAGCGGATCCGCAAGGAGACGCGCGCGATCTTCATCGAGTCGCCCGTCAATCCGACCTGCCGCGTGATCGACCTGCGGCCGATCTCGTACCTCACCAAGCAGGAGGGCCTCGCGCTCGTCGTCGACTCGACCTTCGCGAGCCCGATCAACCTCCGTCCGATCGAGATGGGCGCCGACGTGGTCATCCACTCGGCGACCAAGTATCTCAACGGCCACCACGACGTGCTCGCGGGCGTCGTCTCGGGCTCGCAGTCGTACATCGACGAGGTGCTCCAGAAGGAGATGCTCTGGGGCCAGACGCCCGACCCGTTCGCGCTCTGGCTGCTCGAGCGCGGCATGAAGACGCTCGACGTGCGCGTGCAGCGCGCCAACACGAGCGCGATGGAGATCGCCGAGTGGGCGGAGACGCGGAAGGAGATCAAGAAGGTGCACTACCCCGGGCTCGTCTCGCACGAGGACCACAAGATCGCCGAGGAGACGCTCGACGGGTACGGCGGCATGCTCGCGCTCGAACTCGCGGGCGGCGGGAAGGCCGCGGAGCGTTTCCTCCGCCGCCTCCGGCTCGTCACCCACGCGCCGAGCCTCGGCGGCGTGGACACGCTCGTGAGCGAGCCACGCTTCACCTCCCATGCGAAGATGACCGCCGCCGAGCGCGCGCGGATCGGGATCCCCGACGGGTTCCTCAGGCTCAGCATCGGCCTCGAGGACGTCCAGGACCTGATCGCCGATCTCGATCAGGCCCTGAAGTGAGCCGATGATCCGTTTCACGCACGTCACGAAGCTCTACCCGAAGGGCGGTCCCGCACTCGACGACTGCTCGTTCCACGTCAACCGCGGCGAGTTCGTCTTCCTCACCGGCCCCTCGGGCGCCGGCAAGAGCACGATCCTCAAGCTGATCTACGTCGACGAGCGCCCGTCGCAGGGCGAGGTGCGCGTCGCCGGCCAGAGCTCCGTGACCATGACCAAGCACCAGATCCCGGCGCTGAGGCGCCGGCTGGGCGTGGTCTTCCAGGACTTCCGCCTGCTCGAGGACCGCTCGGCCGAGCAGAACGTCGCGTTCGCGCTCGAGGTGATCGGGACGCCGCAGAACGTGATCGGCCCCAAGGTCGCTCGCGTGCTCACGCAGGTGGGGCTCGCCGCCAAGGCGACCGCCCTGCCCCACGAGCTCTCCGGCGGCGAGCAGCAGCGCGTCGCGATCGCGCGCGCGCTCGTGAACGACCCGCTCGTCCTCCTCGCCGACGAGCCCACCGGCAACCTCGACGATCGGTCGACGCGCGGCATCTTCCAGCTCCTGCGCGACATCAACGCGACCGGCACCGCCGTGATGATGGCGACGCACGATCTCGCGCTCGTGAAGTCGCTCGACTTCCGTACGCTCGAGCTGAATCGCGGCAAGCTGGTCTACGACTCGGGCGCGAGGTATCCCGCGGCCGCCGACGAGTTCGACGCGTCGGTCGCGGGACCCGACGGGGACGCCGAATGAAACTCGCGCTCCGTGAGGCGCTGCGCGCCTTCAGCCGCTCGCCGATGCTCAGCTTCCTGAGCGTCACGACGATCGCCTTCTCGCTCTTCGCGTTCGGCCTCTTCGGACTCGTCGCGCTCAATCTCCGCGCCGCGCTCGCGCAGGTCGAGGAGCGCGTGGAGGTCCGCGCCTTCGTCGCCGAGGGGACCAACCCCGAGGCCACGGCCGCCGCGGTCGGCGACGTCGCGAGCTTCCCCGAGGTCGCGAGCGTGCGCCTCGTCTCCGAGGTGCAGGCGCTCGAGCGCGCGCGCCGCGAACTCGGCGAGTTCGAGGACGTCTTCGAGGCCGGGATCCTGCCGGCGTCGATCGAGGTGCGGCTCAAGGAAGGCTTCCGCGACCCCGACAACGTGCGCGCCGTCGCGAAGCGGCTCGAGGTCTACGACTTCATCGACGACATCCGCTACGGCGAGGAATGGGTCGAGAAGCTCTACAAGCTGCGCAACATCGCGACCGCGGCCGGCCTTTCGCTCGGCCTCACCTTCGCGCTCGTCGCGATCATCATCATCGGGTCGACGATCCGCATGGCGGTGCTCGCGCGCACGCGCGAGATCCACATCATGCGCCTCGTAGGCGCGACCAACGGCTTCATCCGCGCTCCGTTCCTCATCGAAGGCTTCCTCAAGGGACTGCTCGGCGGATTCCTCGCGCTCGCGCTCACCTGGGTCACGTTCCAGTTCGTGGGGCAATACGTGGTGCAGGCGACGTACTTCGATTCGCGACTCGCGGTGATCGGCGTGCTCGGCGGCGCACTGATCGGGCTTTTCGGCAGCGCGGTCTCGGTCGGGCGCCACCTCGGGAAGGTCTGAGGTGCCGGTGATGGGCGCGACTCGGGGTGGAGTCGGTAGCGCAACGCGCGGCGCAGCGCTCGCAGTATTGATCGCGGCCTTGTTCGTGATCGGGGCCCCCTTCGCGCTCGGCGCGCAGGCCCGTCCCGTCCTGCCACCCTCGGCCGCGCAGGCCGCCGAGCGACTGCGCCAGGAACAGCTGCAGCTGGAACGACTCCGCGCCGAGCGCACCGAGCTCGAGCAGCGCATGCGCCGGCTGCAGTCGAGCGCGCGCGACGTCTCCGTCGAGCGCGCCAATCTCGAACGGCAGGCCGCCGCCACCTCGCGCGTCGTGCGCTCGCTCGACCAGCAACTCGGCTCGCTCGTCGAGGAGGTCGAGAACGTCAACGTGAGTCTCGCGCGCACGCAGGACGAGCTCGCGGTGAAGCGCGCGACGCTGCGGTACCGCGTGCAGGAGATCTACAAGCGCGGCCCACTGTATTCGGTCGAGGCGATGCTCTCCGCCGAATCGTTCGGCTCGCTCGTGGCGCGCTACAAGTACCTGCATCTCATCGCCAAGCGCGACCGCTCGCTCGTGAAGCGCGTCGAGGCGCTCAGCAACCAGATCACGGCGCAGCGGTTCCTGCTGGTGCGGCTCCGCGGCGACATGGAGACCAACCGTCAGCAGAAGGCGCAGGAAGAAGCGCGCTTGCGTCGGCTCGAGCTGCAGCGCGGCCGCACGCTCGCGCAGATCCAGTCGCAGGCGAAGCAGGCGGAGGACCGGCTCAAGGCGATGAAGCGCGACGAGGAACGCCGCGCGGGCATCATCGCGGCCCTCGAAGAGTCGCGCCGCCGTGCCGAGGCGCGTCCCAACGCGGCGCCGGTGCCCCGTTCCCTCACGACCGCCGACATCGGCCGGCTCGACTGGCCGGTGGACGGCACGGTGGTCTATCGCTTCGGCCGGTTGGTGAATCCCAACAACACGTCGATCCGCTGGAACGGCGTCGGCATCGGCGCCGACGTGGGCACCCCGGTGAAGGCGATCTCGAACGGCGAGGTCGCACTCGCCGAGGCGTCCGGCACGTACGGGCTCACGGTGATCCTGGCCCACGGCGGCGGCGCGTATTCGATCTACTCGTCGCTCGGCTCGGTCGCGGTGCGGAAGGGCGCGAAGATCACGAAGGGCGACGTGATCGGGACCGTCGGCCAGGCGGACCCGGACCTGCCGCCGCGGTTGCACTTCGAGATGCGGCCGAAGGACGGGGTGGCGGTGGACCCGCTCGAGTGGCTGCGGAGGCAGCGGTAAAACGATGAAGGGAGCAAGGAAGAAGGTTGAAGGACGTGCCAAGGCGAAGCCTGCGGGCAAGAAGCCCGCTGCGAAGAAGCCCGCTGCGAAGAAGCCCGCTGCGAAGAAGCCCGCTGCGAAGAAGCCCGCTGCGAAGAAGCCCGCTGCGAAGAAGGCCGCCGCGCCCAAGCGCTCCGCGAAGCGCGACATCCGGCCAAAGGCCTCCGACGTTCGCGACTCGACCGTTCCGATCCCGGCGATCCCGAACCCCGATCCGCTTGGCCCGCTCGGCGCACACGTCTCCTCGCAGGGCGGCGCCTCCTTCGCACCGCAGCGCTCCGTCGACATCGGCGGCACGGGCTTCCAGCTGTTCACGAAGGTCCCGAACCAGTGGAAGGAAAAGGAATTCTCCGCCGACGAGGTCGCGGCGTACAAGGCCGCCTTCGCCGCGAGCGGCCAGCGCTGGGCGACGTCGCATGATTCCTACCTGATCAACCTCGCGTCCCCCGACGCCACGCTCCGCGCGCGCTCGATCGAGAGCTTCACGATGGAACTGCAGCGCTGCAATGCGCTCGGACTCGACGCGCTCGTCTCGCACCCCGGCAACTTCATCGACGAGCGCGCGAACGGCATCGCGCGCAACGCCGACGCGATCACGCAGGCGCTCGAAGCCGCCCCCGGCCCGACGCGGCTCTGCATGGAGCTCACCGCCGGCCAGGGCACCGTGATCGGTTCGACCTTCGAGGAGATGGCCGATCTCCTCTCGCGCATCCCCGCGAAGCTGCAGCACCGGCTCGGCGTCTGTCTCGACACCTGCCACGTGTTCGCAGCGGGTTACGACCTCGTGACCGATTACGACGGCGTCTGGGCGAACTTCGCCGACGTGATCGGCTTCGCGCGGCTCGGCGTGCTGCACCTCAACGACTCGCTCGGCGCGCTCGGCAGCCGTAAGGACCGGCACGCGCTGATAGGCGAGGGGATGATCGGCGACGGGGCGTTCCGGCGGATCATGCAGGACGAGCGGCTGCGGCGGGTGCCGAAGATGCTCGAGACGCCGAAGGGCGACGACATGGTGTCGAACGATCGCCGCATGCTCACGAAGCTGAGGTCGTTCGCGTCGTCCTGAGCCGGGCGCTCTCGTGGATGCGGGGGGCGCGACTGCCCGCGAGTCGGTCGGGGCGAGGAGGCCGATCGGCCGACGCTCTCGGACACGCTTCGCGGTCCTGCGGCCGCGTCGTCCGAGTCGGCCCCCTCTCCCCTCCCTCACTTGGGTCCTTGCTCGGCGCTTTCATGCCCACGGTGCGCCGAGCGCTGCGGGTCAGCGACGCGCGAGGAATCAGTTCGCGGCCTGCGCTTTTTCTCAGCTGATGGGCTTCCGCGGGCGCCCGTGCCCGTGCCCACTGGAGGCGCGGACGAGGGGTGTCACGTCAGGCGATGCGGCCGCAGGACCGCGAAGCGGGTCCGAGAGCATCGCCGGAGCGACACCCCTCGGCCGCGCCGACCCAGCACTGACGTGCCCCCGCATCGCAGTGGGTCAAAACAGGGCAAAGCGCCGCTAGCTTTCCCGCGTGATCACACTGCTCGTGAATGCGCATCTCTTCGCCCCCGAGTCCCTCGGCCTCCGGCACCTGCTGATCGCGGGCGGCAAGGTCGTATGGATCGGTGACGCGCGGCCCGACCTCCCCGCGAGCCTCGGCGCGCAGGTCGTCGACTTCGAAGGTCGCCGGCTGATCCCGGGACTGGTCGACGCACACGTGCATCTCACCGGCGGCGGTGGCGAGGCCGGACCCGAGACCAAGGTCCCGCCCCTCGCGCTCTCGCGCTTCACGCGCGGCGGCGTCACGAGTGTCGTCGCCCTGCTCGGCACCGACGACGCCACGCGGCATCCGCGCGAGCTCGTCACCGCGGTGCAGGCGCTGCGCAACGAAGGGCTCTCCGCCTGGTGCTGGACGGCCGGCTATCACATCCCGCCCGTCACGATCACCGGCAGCGTGCGCGGCGACATCGCTGCGATCGACAGCATCATCGGCGCGAAGACGGCGATCAGCGATCACCGCTCCAGCCAGCCGACGCGCGACGAGCTGCTGCGGCTCGCAAGCGAGGCGCACGTCGGCGGCCTCATGACCGGCAAGGCCGGCATCGCGCACCTGCACGTGGGGGACGGCGCACGCGGGCTCGCGCCAATCCGCGAGGCGCTCGAGCACTCCGAGTTGCCGCCGCGCGTCTTCAATCCGACGCACGTCAATCGCAAGAAGGCGCTGTTCGACGAAGCGATCGCGCTCGCCCGGCAAGGTTGCCACGTCGACATCACCGCCTTTCCCGTCGCTGCGGGTGAGGACGCATGGGCGGCCGAGGTCGCGCTGGTGCGCTATCTCGATTCGGGCGCGCCGCCGGAACGCGTATCGATCAGCTCGGACGGCGGAGGTTGCCTCCCCGAGTTCGACGCCGACGGACGCGTCACGCGCATGGGCGTCGGCGATCCGGGTGACCTCGCGCGCACACTCGCGGCGCTGCTCGCCGCTGGTCAGCCGCTCGAGCGCGTGCTCCCGGCATTCACACAGAATCCTGCGCGCCTGCTGCGGCTCGCGGGAAAGGGACATATTGCCCCGGGCGCCGATGCGGACCTGGTGGCGCTCGACGCGAACGGAGGCATCGAGTACGTGATGGCGAACGGAGCATGGCACATCCGTAACGGGCAGGTCGTGGCGCGCGGGACGTTCGAGTCCGCAGACGCTGACGCGCACGCGGTCGCACCCGTGCGCGGAGACCGGGCATGAGCCCCTCCAAGGTCCCGAACGGCGAGACCCGCGGCTGGATCATCCCGATCGGCGGCGGCGAGAAGAAGGAGGAGAATCCCGTCATCCTCGACCGCTTCGTGCAGCTCTGCGGCGGGCGCGACGCGCATCTCATGGTGATCCCGACCGCATCGAAGCTCGAGGAGACCGGCGACCGCTATCGCAGACTCTTCACGGAGCTCGGCGCCGGCGAAGTCTCGGTGCTCGACTTCGACACGCGGCGCGACGCCTATGAGAAGGGCCGGCTCGACGAACTCGCCGAATGCGACGGCGTCTTCCTCACCGGCGGCAACCAGCTGCGCCTCTCCACGCTCCTCGGCGGCACCGACATCGCGCGCATGCTCCGCGAGCGCAACGCGCATGGCGTGCACATCGCCGGGACGAGCGCCGGGGCGAGCTTCCTCTCCGAGCACATGATCGCGTTCGGCGAGGACAACTCGGCGCCGCATGCCGGCTCGGTCACGCTCGCGCCGGGCCTCGGTCTCACCAATCGGGTGGTGATCGACCAGCACTTCACGCAGCGCAACCGGCTTGGCCGGCTCATCACCGCGCTCGCGTTCAATCCGTTCCTGATCGGACTCGGCCTCGACGAGGACACGGCGGCCTTCATCGATCCGGAACTGAACGTCGAGGTCGAGGGCAGTGGCACGCTGACGGTCGTGGACGCCGAGCGGCTCAAGTTCTCTTCGATGGACCAAGCCGGCCCGAACGATCCGGTCTCGATGCTCGGGATCACCATGCACGTGCTGATCCGCGGCGCGACATTCAACCTGCACACCCGGGAAGCTTCGGCCGGCTCCCTCGCGGTGGGCAAGACCTAGAGGCACCTTAGGGCCATGCGGATCCTCGAACGGTCGGTCTACGTCGGCCCCTCGCTCTACGCGCACTTCCCCGTCATCCGCCTCGAGCTCGATCTCGCGGCGCTCGAGGAATGGCCGACCACGCGGCTGGGCACCGCGTTCACCGATGGCCTGCTGGCCGCGCTCCCCGGACTCGCCGAGCATGGGTGCTCGTACGGTGAGCCCGGCGGCTTCATCCGCCGCATGACCGAGGACGAGGGCACCTGGCTCGGCCATGTGTTGGAGCACGTCGCGATCGAGCTGCAGAACATCGCCGGCATTCGCGTCACGTTCGGCAAGACGCGCGGCACCGATACGCCGGGCGTGTACGACGTGGTATTCGAATACGAGCACAAGGAC
>JAYTNC010000519.1:0-1916 GCA_043748515.1 Gemmatimonadota bacterium
GGCACCGGATCGAGATCGAAGTGCAGGTAGTCGGGGCGGTCGACGTCGTCACAGCGAGCGTACCACTGATTGAGGTCGATGCAGCCGAGGTTGACGACCCAGAGGAGCGAGGCGAGGTCGTTCACGACGGGAAAGTCGATCACGTTGCCCGACTTGTGATCGATGGTGCAGGTCTCCAGCCACGCTGGGTGCAGGTCGGGGACCCGCTTCATGAAGAAGCACTTTCCCGTGGCGCCATTCGGATAGCGCTTCATGACCATGGCGCGCTGGCGCAGATGGGGCAGCAGCCAGGGCGCGACGTCGGCGTAGTACTGGAGGAGATCGCGCTTCGTGATGACGGCCCCGCGCGAGCTCCAGAAGGGCTTCGCGAGGTTGGTGAGTCTGACCCGATGGCCGCCGAGCACGAGATCGGCATCGCCGCTCGTGGCGGGAATGGTGACGGCGTGTCGAGGGGATTTTGCCATGGCCGACGACGAGGCAAATCGCGTGCAGGGCCGAGGGCCGGTCGATTACATCAGTATCAATTTATGCGATAGCCTCAGGGCATGGCACGAATGAGGGTGAGGTCGCTGGTGCAGTGCGGACAGCGTGAGGCGGCTTCATCGATCGGGACGCGGCAGTACGGGCAGGTGCGGACGGCGACCGTGGGCGCGGCCTTGATGAAGAACTTGCTGAGGCGCCACACGATGAATCCGATGATGAGGAAGTCGATGACGGCGCCGGCGAAATCGCCGACGAGGAACTTCACCGAGCCGACATTCCATGATGCCGTGCGCCAGTCGCCGCCCGGTACGGCCACCGCAACGATGGGCATGATGAAATCCGCCACGAGCGCCGCCACCACTTTCGCGAGGGCAGCCCCGATGACGACAGCGATCGCGAGTGCGAGCACGTTGGCGGAGACGAGAAAGGCCTTGAACTCGTGCCACATGGGAGGAACTCCAGGGGACCCGCGTGATCGGGAAATGCGAGGAGTGGCGAATAAAGACGCTGGACCTCCCGCAGTCCATAGGTCGGCCGTCGAACTCAAGGTGATCGTGGGCTCGACGCCCGCGTGGAGTCGAGTTTCCAGGAGCCAGCCACGCGCACGAGTAGCGCGCGCGTCGTATCACGATCGCCGTTCAACCGGCGCAGGGAGTCGGAGGGAAGGACGTTCCGCAGGAACGTGATGGTGTCGCGCGAGCGCCAGGTCACATCGGATGGTCCCCAGCCTCGGTCCGTGTTGCAGTCGAACGGCTGGACGACATGTTCGCGCACGGGCTTGTCGCCGGTGACACGCCAGATCTCGAGCTGCGTGGGGAGCTCGCAGGCCTCGGGCTCTTCCACCGCGACGAAGCGTGCGCCGTCCGGCGAGAGCACCGGGATGCCGCGCACGAGCAGCGAGTCTCCCGTTGCTGCGTTGATCAATTCGATGGCGCCGCCCTCGAAGTTGCGCACGTC
Organism: Gemmatimonadota bacterium; assembly: GCA_043748515.1. GTDB lineage: Bacteria > Gemmatimonadota > Gemmatimonadetes > Gemmatimonadales > Gemmatimonadaceae > Pseudogemmatithrix. The sequence continues at coordinate 1,441 of JAYTNC010000519.1, forward strand.
GAGGATGTGGAACGCCGGCGTCCCGTTCTCGCCCCCGAACCGACCGGCGTAGTAATACCGGCGATAGGCGGCGTCCTGAGCAGGGTGGTCGGCGCGCTTCGAGGCTCCGACGCTGGACAGCCGGATGATGACCGTGTCGCCCGAGCGGGAGGCCACGCCTTCCGCGCAGCGCATGGCGGCCGACTCGGAGCTATCGGTGCAGAACGCCGCGACGGGCTCGACCGGCACCGCTGGAGTCGCAACCTGTGCCGCCGCCGCATTTGCCGCCGATCTCGCTGCCGCCCGTGCCGCCACGCGCTCGTCGCGCGACCGCTGGCGCCGGGTGTCGGTGCACGCGAGCGCGAGACACGCGCCGAGGAGGGCGACACCGGTCATGCACGCACGGCTCATCGTGAGCGAGTCTCGAGTGTGAGGATCATCACCCGATCAACGATCGTCGCCGGTCGTTCGTCACGCAGTGACAGGACGTCACGGGG
>JAYTNC010000520.1:0-8197 GCA_043748515.1 Gemmatimonadota bacterium
GGTGTGAGGTGAGAGGGGGGCGGCCCGTGCGGGCCGCCCCTTCTCGTTTCTGCCGGGCGCGGCTTGGGGACCGATGATACGCGTCAGTGGGGGCATCCCCCACGCGGGGCGGGGGAGGTCCCCGCTGGTCCTGCGGGGTACCAGAGACGAGCTTCCTATCGTGACGCCTCTCCGACCCAAGTCAGTGAACGCCATCCGCACCGCGGTCCTGATCGCTGCCGGCTTGTTCGCCGCGCCGTTGCCGGCCCAACAGTTCTCGTTCCCCTTCTCGGTGGGCGAGGCGCTGAACTACCGGGTCCGCATCGCGCGGCTCGGGGACGTCGGGACGGGTCGCATGTGGATCGAGGGGCCGGTGGAGGAGCAGGGGGTCCCAGCTTGGCGGATGCGGTTCGAGATGAACGCCGGCAAGGGGCCGATCCGCGCGACCGACCGCACCTCGTCCTGGTTCGATCCGCGGCGCTTCGCGATCCTCCGCTTCGAGAAGCAGGAGCGGCACGTCCTCTCGCGGAGCGACGAGCACGTCACGATCGACCGGTCGACACACCGCTGGACCGACGCCGATGGCGGCAGCGGCGCGCTCGGGAGCGAGTTCCCGCTCGACGAGCTCTCGTTCCTGTATCTGTTGCGCACCCTGCCGCTCGAGCGCGACACGGTGATCCGGATCGATCGGCACTTCGACGCGTCGCGGAACCCCACGATCATCCGGATCGTCGGGCGCGACACGATCACGACTCCGGCGGGGATCTTCCGCACGCGCACGATCGTGATGGAAGTGCGCGATCCCAAGCGCTACAGGGGGACCGGGACGATCAAGATCCACCTCGATGAGAACGAGTGCCACGTCCCCGTGCGCATCGAGAGCCGCATGCCGGTGCTGGGGATCACGACCCTGACGCTGACGGGTTGGACGCACTCGCCCCGGTACCCCGGTGCGCTCCCCTGCGACTAGTGTAGGGATTCCCCCTACTCAGGGGGGCGGAACCACCGGACCAAACTTCCGGTTCGGCCCTACTGATAAGGGAACTCCCCACAGAGAAGTTCCTCTCACGAAGCGCGCACAGGGCGCGCGGAGTGTCGAGCAGGAACCCGCAACACAGGGAGAACCCCCATGCGCAGAAGCGTTCGCAGCGTGTCGGCTGCACTGCTCTGCCTCGCGATCGCCGGAGCTTGGCGCCCACTCGGCGACTCGCTCAAGCTCGCCGCCGAGAGCCGCGTCTGGTTCGACGGCAAGTCCACCGTGCGCGACTGGTCGTGCAAGGCGGCCCAGATCGACGCCGTGATCGACGCCGACGCCGGCGCGGTGGCCGGCGTGCTCAAGGGTCAGAAGACCGTGAAGTCGGTCACGCTGACCTTTCCGACGGCGAAGCTCGACTGCGAGAACGGCACGATGAACGGGCACATGATGAAGGCGCTCAACGCCACCAAGAACCCGAACATCACGTTCGCGATGACCGGCTACGAGCTGAACGCGGCCGCTCCGGTGAAGGGCACGCTCAACGGCGCGCTCACCATCAACGGCGTCACGAAGCCGATCACGATGCCGGCGCAGTTCGCGAACGCCGCGTCCGGCGCGCTCCGCGTCACGGGCGCGTACTCGCTCACCATGACCGAGTGGCAGGTCGTGCCGCCCAAGCTCATGCTGGGCGCGATGAAGGTGAATCCGGTGGTCGTGGTGAACTTCGACCTGCAGCTGGTTCCCTGAACGTCGTCTCATTCGTCCTGCATTGGTTCCGCGCTCCACCCCTGTTTGCAGCACCAACCCTGACCGGAACCTGATCCGGTCTCCTTCCCCAAGAGGTACCCGTTTATGCGAAATCTTCGCCCGCTCCTTCTCACCCTCGCCGCCGCGTCGTTCGCGGTCCCCGCGCAGGCGCAGTCGCCGACGCCTGCCGACGCCGTGAACGCGCAGCCGATCGTGATCCAGTACTCCCGCCCGCAGGACAAGCGCGGCATCAACATCTTCGAGACCTCGAAGACCGCAGGCGCCGTCTATGACGGGTTCAAGATCCAGTGGGGCGCGGCCTTCACGCAGCAGTTCCAGTCGCTCTCGCATGAGAACGCCGCCGACTCGATCGCCTATGCGCCGGCCGGCCCCGCGACGAACAACAATCGCAACCGCCTGAAGGAGATCGGCAGCGGCTTCAACAACGCCGTCGCGAATCTCTACATGCACGCGCAGCTCGCGAAGGGCATGCGGCTCCAGCTCACCAGCTACCTCTCGTCGCGCCACCACAACGAGACGTGGGTCAAGGACGGCTTCCTCCAGGTCGACGAATCGCCGTTCGACGTGCCGCTCCTCAACTCCATCATGAAGTACACGACCCTCAAGATCGGTCACTTCCAGGTGAACTACGGCGACATGCAGTTCCGTCGCTCGGACAACGGCCAGGCGATGTACAACCCGCTCGTCGAAAACGCGATCATGGATGCCTTCAACACCGAGATCGGCACCGAAGTGATCGTGCAGCGCAACGGCTTCCTCGGCGTCATCGCCGCGACGAATGGCGAGATCCGCGGCCGCGTCGACGTGCCCAATGACCGCGCCCCGGCGATCTATGCCAAGCTCGGCTTCGACCGCCAGATGAACGAGGACCTCCGCGTCCGCCTCACCGTCTCGTCGCGCACGCAGAGCAGCGCCGCGAGCAACTCGATCTACGGTGGCGACCGCGCCGGTTCGCGCTACTACGTGGTCCTCGAGAACACCAACGCGGTCGAGGCCAACCAGTTCACCTCGGGCCGCATCAACCCCGGGATGCGCGACAACAGCAGCTCGCTGCAGTTCAACCCGTTCATCAAGTTCGGTGGCGCCGAGCTCTTCGGCATCTACGAGACCGCGAAGGGCAAGGCCGCGAACGAGACCGTCGATCGTGAAGTCTCGCAGATGATGGTCGAAGGCGTCTACCGCTTCCTGCCGAACGAGATGGCGTACTTCGCCGCCCGCTGGAACGAGTTCTCGGGCAACCTCGGCATCACCGGTGCCGGCCTGACCCTGCTCGACAACTCGGACGTGTCGGTCACCCGCACGCAGATCGGCGGCGGCTGGTACCTCACCCCGACGCTCCTGCTCAAGGCCGAGTACGTGAACCAGGAGTACACCGGCTTCGGTCGCCGCGACATCCGCAGCGGTGGCAACTTCAAGGGCTTCATGCTCGAAGGCGTGATGGCTTTCTGAGCCTGATGTCCGCATGACCTGAAGGGTCCCCTCGGTGACGAGGGAAGGAAGGGCGGGGTAGAGCGTGCATGACCGGACGCTCTGCCCCGCTCTTCTTCGTGCCCGCCTGCCGGCGCGTCGGTTTTCGCGTCGGCGCGCTCGCGGCCCTGTTGCTGCTCAGCGGGGCCGCGTGCGGCGCACCCACCGCGGCCATGCGATCGTTCACGCCCGGTGAGCCGTTCTGGCTCGCGCTCGGGCAGTCGGCCGCAGGAGAGGACGGCGGCACGGTCGTGCGCTTCGCGAAAGTGGTCGGCGACTCCCGGTGTCCAGAGAGGGCGGTCTGCGTCTGGCAAGGCGAGGTGACGGTCGACCTCGGGGTACGCGTCGCCGGCGCGGACGAAGTGCTCGCGAGGCTCCACACGGTGACGGAGCCGAGGAGTGTGACGGTGCAGGGGCGCTTCATCGAGTTGCTCGCGGTCGAGGGTGGCGCCGGTGCCGGCAGCGATCTCACCCAGGGGTACCGGGCGCAACTGCGCGTGACGTTGGTGCGTTGAAACGTCACGTCCGGACCCGTGACGTGGAGCCGAGGCGTTGAGCCCAGGCAGCCTGCGGGTCAGATTGTGCGGATGACTTCCCACTCCCGCTCGTCGCGGCGCATCGTGCGCGCAGGTCTCGCCTCAGCGTCGCTCGCGATCGCGCTCTCGGCCTGCGCTGGCGTCCCCTCGCCCTCCTCGGGATCCGCAGCGAACGCCCCGCCACACGCTACTCCACTCGCCGCGCTCCCCGTGCTCGACTCCGCGCGCCTGCTCGGTGACCTGAATCGGCTCGCACACGACTCCATGGCCGGCCGCGCCGCGATGTCGCCCGAGAACGCCAAGGCGCGCGCCTGGCTGGAGTCGGAGTTCAGTCGAATCGGCCTCGAGCCCGTCGAGGGCCGCTACACGCACCCATGGGTGCGCGCCGCGCGCCGCGCCGGCGCCGACTCCGTGCGCGGCGCGAATGTGCTCGGCCTCGTGCGCGGGCGCGTGACGCCGGCGCGCGTGCTCGTCGTGAGCGCGCACTACGACCACGTGGGCACGCGCGACGGGCAGATCTACAATGGCGCCGACGACAACGCGTCGGGCACCGCGGCCGTGCTCGCGATGGCGGCGCACTTCAAGGCGCACCCGCCGGCGCACACGATCATCTTCGCGCTCTGGGACGCGGAGGAGATCGGGCTGCTCGGCGCGCGCGCCTTCGTCGAAGCGCCGCCCGTTCCCCTCGCGTCGATCGTCGCGAACGTGAACCTCGACATGGTCGGCCGGAACGACAGGAACGAGCTCTACGCCGCAGGCGCGACGCCCTGGCCGGCGATGCGGCCCGTGCTCGAGTCGCTCGTGCCGCGGTCCGCGGTCACGCTCCGCCTCGGACACGACAGCGGCGGCGGGCAGGACGACTGGACCGACCAGTCGGACCAGGGCGCGTTCAATGCGGCAAAGATCCCGTTCGTCTACTTCGGCGTCGAGGATCACCCGGACTATCACAAGCCGACCGACGACCCGGAGCGGATCCAACCCGGGTTCTACTACCGGGCGGCGCGCACGATCGCGGGCTTCGTCGTACGGCTCGACTCCGCGGCAGGAAGCTGGCCGGCGCGCTGACGCTGGCCGCGCTGGTTCAGCCCGCGCGCTCGCCGAGCAGCGTGAGCACCGCGCGCTCGGCCTGCGCGCTGCGCGCGGCCCCTTCGCCGCGGAGCACCACCACCGGCGCGCCGATCTCCTCGAGCGCGCGGGCGAACTCCATGAAGAGCTCCTCGCGCTGCAACGGCCGGTCGCGCACGCCGTCCGGAGTCCAGGGCAGGTCGGGAGAGCCGAGCAGGTAGAGGTCGGCGCGGCGCGCCCGCGCCTGCTGCTCGATCCACGCGGGACAGTGCCCGTAGTAGTGCCGCGCGTAGACGACGGTGCTCACGAGGTCGGTGTCGCGGAAGAGCAGGGGAGGCGCGTCGCGCAGTGCGTCGTCCTCGAGCCGCATCGTGAGACGCGCGATCGGCTCGACCGTCGCCGCAGAGAGCTCGCCGGGCGTGGTCTCGACGAACCGCCGCGAGGCTTCGGGGACCCATGGCGCGTCGAAGCGCGCCGCGAGCAGCGCGGCGAGCGTCGTCTTGCCGCTGCACTCGGGTCCGGTCAGGACGACGCGCGTGCCGCCCATGAGCGCCTCCATTCGAAGAAGCCGAAGATCGCGAGGACGAGGAAGCTCGCGTAGAGCACGGCGGTGACGACGAGGCCCTTCGTGATGAACATCGCGACATAGACGACGTCGACGGCGATCCAGACGAGCCAGTTCTCGAGCAGCTTGCGCGTCATCATCCACTGGGCGGCGAGGCTCGTGGCGACTGCGGCCGAATCGATCCAGGGGAGTGCGGCGTCGGTGGCGCGGTCGAGATAGAGGCCGAGCGCGGCGGCGAAGCAGACGGCGAGCGCCGACAGCGTGAGGGCCTCGCGCCGGCTCGTGCGCGTGACCGGGAGCGCGGTGCGCCCCGCGCCCCCGAACTTCCACTCGTACCAGCCGTAGACCGAGAGCACGAGGTAGACGACTTGGAGCCCCATGTCGGCGTAGAGCTTCGCGCGTTGGAAGACGACGAAGTAGAGCGCGACGTTCACGATCGCGGTCGGCCAGCTCGCGATGTGTTCGCGGGTGCTGAGCCAGACGCTCACCACGCCGAAGAGCGCCGCGACCGCCTCGAGCGGATTGCGCGCGAGTCCGTCGACGATCCAGGTGAGCAGTGGGGGCATGCGGGACACTAACGGCGCCTGTCGACCGTGGACAGGGCGGACGGCGGGTCGCCATCTTGCACCGTCCTTCACGCTCACCGGAGTCCCGATGCTCGCTCATTTCCTCGTCGCCACGCTGACGGCGTTCGCTCCACTGCCGGCGTGCACGCCGGACGCTCCCGTCGTCGTCGGCGCCGCCGCGACCTCCGCTCCGGCCGATTCCACGCTCGCGGTGCTCTACGCGAGTGGCGTGGACTACCGCGTATTCCTCAAGGCGGCGCGCGCGCGGCGCGCCCAGTGGGTGCAGAACACCAACGCCTCCGTTGTGCCGCCGGATGTGCTCGCCACGGTGCAGGCACTGCCCGGTCGCTGGCGCATCCTCGTGAGCGCGGTCGACGGGTGCAGCGATTCGGTGAACACGATCCCGTACATCGCCCGGCTGGTCGAGCTGGTGCCGTCGCTCGAGATGCGGATCGTGGACCCGGAGGCGGGCAAGCCGATCATGGAGTCGCATCGCACGCCCGACGGCCGGGCCGCGACCCCGACCGTGGTGATCCTCGATGCGGCCGGCAACGATGTGGGCTGCTGGGTGGAGCGGCCGGCCTTCATCCAGGCCCGCGCGATCACCGCGCGCGGTGCCGGACTCATGGACCAGTTCGCCCGGGAGAAGCAGTCCCTGTACGACGGCGATTCGGGTGCGTCGACGGTGCGGGAGGTGGTAGCGGTGCTTCAGGCCGCCGCCGCGGGAACCCCTCGTTGTGACGCCGGACCCCTGCCGTAGGTAGGGGCAGGAGAATACCTTTCGGCGTTACCCCTCTACCGGACCGTATGGCGAAAGAAGAAGCGATCGAACTCGAAGGGACCGTCAGCGAAGTGCTCCCCAGCGCGACGTTCCGTGTCCTCCTTTCCAACGGACACGATGTGCTCGCGACGATGGCGGGCAAGATGCGGCGTTTCCGCATCCGCGTGTTGCAGGGCGACCGGGTCTCGGTCGAGGTGTCTCCCTACGACCTGAGCCGCGGTCGCATCACGTTCCGTCACAAGAACTGATCCGGGCCAGTGCCGGTCGATGAGCGGGAAACAGAAGCGGGGGACGGCTCAGAGCCGTCCCCCGCTTTCGTGTCGCGTCGCCGTTCCGATCGGACCGGTCGTCCGCGCGCCGGGTGGTTCAGTGCGCGGCCTGGGCCGCGGCAGGCTTGTCGGGCTTGAGATACGTCGCCTTGTGGATGCTGTACGCCGTCACATTCGCGACGATCGCGAGCACGATGATCGCGGCCGCGAAGCCCCAACCGAGCTTGTTCGGGTCGTACGGCTCGCTGCTGCTGGTCATCGCATCGCTCCGTGGGAACAGGGTTCGGCCCGAATGGTAATCGCCCCCCATGCCGTGCCGCCACTGCCGTGCCGCCACTGGTCCCTCCGCGAGCGCGCGGGTTGATTCCGCGCATGACCGAACCGCAGTCCCTGCCGCAGGCGTTGACCCAGTCCCCGCGCATCGAGCGATTCCCCACGCGCCGGACCGGCCGCTGCGCCGTTCGAGGTCCGACGGATCCCGCGGCGGTCCGCGAGTTGTGGATCGTCCTGCACGGGTATGGCCAGCTCGCGAGCGGATTCGTCGGCGGCTTCGGTGGCGTCGACGACGGCACGCGGCTGATCGTCGCGCCCGAAGGGCTCTCGCGCTTCTACGACGCGCGCACGCCGCTCGCGAAGCACGCGGAGGCGGAGGTGGGCGCGTCGTGGATGACGCGGGAGGACCGCGCCGAGGAGATCGAGGACCAGATGCACTGGCTGGGCCAGGTGCTCGAGACCTACCGGGCGCGCGTGCAGCCTGCGGTCAGTCTCACGCTATTGGGCTTTTCGCAGGGCGCGGCGGCCGCATCGCGCTGGGTCGCGCGCGGCACCGTGTCGCCCGAGCACCTCATCTGCTGGGGTGCCTCGATCGCGCCCGAGGTGGACGTGCGCCTCGGCACGCCGCTCGCGCAGACGCGGTGCACGGTGGTGATCGGCGACCGCGACGTGTTCGTGACGGCGGAGCGCATCGCCGAGGAGCGCTCGCGACTCGACGCGGCGGGCTTCGTGTACACGTTCGAACGCTTCGCGGGCGGGCACCGGCTCGACGACGCGACGCTGGCGCGCGTCGCGCGCACGGCACGTGCGGCGCCGCCGGCGCGTTAGGTCAGCGCTTGCGGAAGCGGTCGAGCTCGCGCCGGTCTCGCTTGCTGGGCTTTCCCTGTTCGGGATCGAGCGCGGGCGTGGCGCTCTTGAGCTGCCAGTGCAGCTTCTCGCGCGCCGCGGCGGA
>JAYTNC010000521.1:0-4860 GCA_043748515.1 Gemmatimonadota bacterium
ATCGCCGACACGCATGGCCTGCTCCGCGCCGACGTGCACCGTGCGCTCGCCGGCGTCTCGATGATCCTGCATGCGGGCGACGTGTGCGGCGACGAGATCCTCGACGAGTTGAACCTCATCGCGCCGACGCGGGCGGTGTACGGCAACTGCGACATGCCCGGCGACCCGCGGCTCACGGAGCGCATCGGCGTCGAGGTGGGCGGCGTGCGCATCCACGTGAGTCATGGGCACGAGCTCGGGCGGCCCGGCGCGGCGAAGGTCGCCGCGGCGTACGACGCCGACGTCTGCGTCTATGGGCACACGCACCGGCAGTTGATCGAGCGCGTGGGCGGCCGGCTCGTCGTGAATCCCGGTGCGGCCGGGCCGCGGAGGTTCGATCTGGTGCCGAGCGTGGCGATCCTCACGATCGTGGATGGGCGCGCCGAGGCGGAGTTGGTGACGCTGGCCGAGTGAACGTCAGGCGGTCAGCGCGCTCTCGTCCGTGCCGATGGGGGTCGTGCGCTTCAGCTCCTTGGGATTCCGGCTGAACCAGCTGGCCAACAACAACACTTCGTCGACCTCGTGTCCGGGCACCGACGCCGGCGCCTTCTCCGTGGGCTCGAGGATCTCGCCGATGCGCGCGTCGAAGGCCCGCCGCTCGGCGGCCGTTCGTGGCGCGGGCCCCTCATGCCGCACGCGGCCGCGCCGCACGACGTACGCGTACGCCGCGTCGGCCGAGGTGCCGGGCACGGTGTAGACGAACGACAGCGACTCGAGCGCGAAGCGGATGCGCGTGAACTGTTCGCGCAGCGATTCGAGGCGTTTGATCTTGTCGCGCGTCACGGCGGCGCGTTCGAAGTCGAGGGCGTCGCTCGAGGCTTCCATCTGCGCTTTGAGCGGGGCCAGCGGCGCATCGTGCTGGCCTTCGAGGAACTCCCGTGCGGCGCGGAACCGTGCGAGGTACTCGTCCTCGCGTACCGCGGCGACGCAGGGGCCGAGGCACTTGCCGATCTCGTGTCGGATGCAGCCCGGCGTGCGCGAGTGGAGGGGCAGCAGGTCGGGCTGGTCGGCGAAGAAGATCGGCATGTCGAGCCGGCAATCGCGGAGGCCGAGCACGTCGTTGAGTTCGCGCAGCGCCTCCTCGAGCTGGATCGCGCCGCGGAAGGGACCGAAGTAGGTGCCGGTCTCGTCGGTGCCGGCGCCGCGCACGACGTCGAAACGCGGCGCCGGGCCGCGCGAGACGCGCACGAAGGCATGATGCCGCGCGTCGCGCTTCATCGAGACGTTGTAGCGCGGGCGGAGCTGCTTGATCAGCCGGAGTTCGCGCAGCAGCGCCGAGAACTCGCTGGGCAGCGGTTCCCATTCGAGCGTCGCGGCCTCGCGCAGGATGCGCGCGCCCTTGTCGCGCGGGAACTGCGCGCGGAAGTAGCTGAGGAGCCGCGTGCGGAGCGCCTTCGACTTGCCGACGTAGATGACCTCGCCGTCGGGTGAGGTCATGCGATAGATGCCGGGGACGTCGCGCGCGGTGTCCTTCACGAGCGCGAGCATGTTGTCGATCCGCATCTCGACGTCCTTGGGCGGGACGACGGGACCGCGGCGGCGCCGGCGGCGGCTCATGCGCGCGAGACGCGGATCACTTCTGGCATGCCGGGCACCAGACGGACTGACGGCCCTCGATCGCGTGCGTCGATTCGAGGGCGCGGCCGCAGCGCAGGCAAGGTTCGCCGCCTCGGCCGTAGGCCTGGAGCTTCGCCGCGAACCCGCCGCGCCCACCGTGGGCGTCGCGATAGTCGCGGAAGGTGGTGCCGCGCAGCGCGATCGACTCCGTGAGGACGGCGCGGAGTTCGTCGAGGAGCAGTCCGCACTGCGCGTACGTCACCTGCGCTCCGCGACGCGCCGGCCTAACGCGGGCGCGCCAGAGGGCCTCGTTCGCGTAGATGTTGCCCACGCCGGCCAGTCGCTTCTGGTCCATCAGGATGCTCTTCACGGCCCTCGACGACCCCCGAATGATTCCCGAAAATCGCTCGGCGGTGAGGGCCGGGTCAAGCGGCTCCGGTCCGAGGGCGCTGTCCCAGGCCGCGAAGGCCTCCGGGCCGAGCAGGGCGAGCGTGCCGAGACGGCGGATGTCGTGGTAGCGCAGCGTGCGGCCGTCCGAGAGTTCGAACAGCACGCAGGTGTAGGCGTCGTCCGGCGTGCCGTCGAGCAGCAGCGCGCCGGTGAAGCGCGGCGTGACGACCGCGCGGCCTGCCGCGCCGAAGTCGATCAGGACGCTCTTGGCGCGACGCGAGACGCCGAGCACGGTGGCGCCGGTCAACGCGCGGGCGAGGTCGTCGGCCAGGGCGGTGGGAGTCGGTCGCGGACGCGCCTGGGGGTCGCCGCGCAGAACGTCGGCGCGCAGCACGTCGGCGCGCAGCACGCGCACCGAACGCACGACGGCGCCGCGGAGGGCGCCGTCGAGGTCGCGGGCGATCGTCTCGGTCTCGGGGAGTTCAGGCACGCTGGAGTTCGCGCCAACCGATGTCGCGGCGGAACTGACTGCCGGCGAATCGCACTTGTGCCGCCGCAGCGGCACTGCGCTGTTGCGCCTCGCCGATCGTGGGCGCGAGTGCGGTCACGGCGACCACGCGTCCCCCGCTCGTCACGAGCGCGCCGTCGGCGAGGTGCTTGGTGCCGGCGTGGAAGACCGTGACGTCCTCGTCGTTCTCCGGCACGGTGATCGCCTCGCCCGTGGCGATGGTCCCGGGGTAGCCGCCGGCTGCGACGACGGTGGTGACCGAGGCGCCTTCGTACCAGACGAACGGCTCGAACGGCTCGAGCGTGTGCCGCTGGGCGATCGCGCGCATCGGTTCGAGCAGGCTCGACGCCATGAGCGGGAGGAGCGCCTGCGTCTCGGGATCACCGAAGCGGCAGTTGAACTCGACGACCCTGGGGCCGTCCTTCGTGAGCATCAACCCGGCATAGAGCAGGCCGGTGAAGGGGCAACCGGCATCGCGCATCGCGCGCAACGTGGGCACGAAGATCCTCTGCGTGGCCATCCGCATGACGTCGCGCGTGGCGATCGCGACCGGCGCATACGCGCCCATCCCGCCGGTGTTGGGGCCGGTGTCACCCTCGCCGATGCGCTTGTGGTCCTGCGCGGCGATGAACGGCAATACATGCGTGCCGTCGGTGAGCGCGAAGCAGGAGAGTTCCTCGCCCTCCATGTACTCCTCGACGAGCACCTCGGCTCCGGCGGCTCCGAAGGCGTTGTCGACGAGCATCGAGTCGATCGTCTGCTCGGCTTCGACGAGCGTCATCGCGACGATCACGCCCTTGCCGGCGGCGATTCCTGAGGCCTTGATGACCACCGGCGCGCCGAGGTGCCGCGCCTCGGCCTTCGCGGCCGCGGCGTCGGTGAAGGTGCGCGCGCTCGCGGTGGGGACGCCCGCCGCCTGCATGAGCTCCTTGGCGAATCGCTTGGAGGTCTCGATGCGCGCGGCGGACTTGGTGGGACCGAAGATCGCGAGTCCCTGCTCGCGGAACCGGTCGACGATCCCGGCCTCGAGCGGGCCCTCGGGGCCGACGACGGTGAAGTCGACGCCCACCGAGCGCGCGAGCGTGATGAGAGCCGGGATGTTCGTGACCGCGATGTCGACGCACCGCCCGATCGTGGCGATGCCGGGGTTCCCCGGTGCGGCGATGATCTCGCAGGCCGGATCGTCGCGGCGGAACTTCCACGCGAGCGCGTGCTCGCGTCCTCCGCCGCCGACGATGAGCACCTTCATCGACTGCCGCCCTTGAACGCGTCGGAGAACGCGCTCTTCGCGCGGCCGATCGAGTCGCCCACCTTGCCCATCGCGGCCTTGGCCTGATCCGCGTAATAGGTGGAGGCCTCCTTCATGTCGTCGCCGAGGTGCTCGCCGGGCTTGGCGTCGGCGCGGCGGGTGTACTCGCCGGCGAGGATCCTCATGTACGCGCCCGTCTCGGCCCAGCGCTGCAGCTCGCCGGCGCGGATCGTGGCGAACGGGTGCTCGCGGAAGGCGGTGTTGATGGCCTTCAGCACGGTGTCCCAAGTGCTGTCGTCGGTCTCGTATTCCTTCGCCTGTTCCTTGAACGCGTCGAGGTCGAGCGTGTCACCGAACTCACGGCCGCCGGCGAGCTTCATGAACGTGCTCAGCACGACGTTGGGATCCTGCGCGTCGAGCAGTGCGGCGCGGTCGCAGGAGAGCTCGCTCTTGCGGTACCACTCGAGCAGCGCCATCTGGAACGGCAGCAGCGCGATGCCGGCGAGGAAGGGCAGCGAGCCGAGGCCGACCATGAGGATGATCTTGGCGATCGTCCGGTAGGTGACGTGGCCGCTCATGATGTGGCCGAGCTCGTGGGCGAGGAGCACGCGGAGTTCGTCGCGCGTGAGGTGTTCGATGGCGGCCGAGTTGATGACGACGAACGGATCGCCGAACCCGACGGCGCCGGCGTTCAACTCGGGCGTCTGCGTGACGTACAGCTGCGGCCGGACGGGCCAGTCCATGGTGCGGAGCACGTCGGTCCAGAGCGCGTCGAGGTCGGGACGCTGCGTGGGGCCGACGCGGACGGCGTTCGCGGTGAAGAGATGGCGGATGCCGCGCTCGCCGAAGAAGCTCGCGATCTTGTTGACGACCTGCTGGAACCCGGGGATGGCGCGGAGCGCGTTGAGTGCGGCGCGGTCGGCGGGGTGCTCCCAGCTGAGGGAGGAGATGTCGGTGAGGACTACGCGGGCCATGGGAGTGCTCCGAAGATGAGTTGCCGATTCCTACGGTCGAGCGGCTCCGAAGTTGCGATTCCGGAAGAAGGCTGAAGGATGGAGGAGGAAAGTGAACGACACGCGGCTCCTGATCGGTCGCCGTTGATCTTTCATCCTTCATC
>JAYTNC010000522.1:0-3817 GCA_043748515.1 Gemmatimonadota bacterium
ACGATGATCCCCTCGGCCCGCAGCTGCGGCGCCAGGCGCGACCAGGCCGTGAGCGGTTCCATCGGGATCGGCGCCATCGCGCTCATCCGCGCGAGGCGACGGTACGCGGCGACCTCGGCGCGGCAATCCCAGCAGCCGGCGAGGTGTGTCGCCTCGTTCGCGGTGGGCGTGTCGTCCGCGATCGCGGCGAGTCGGTCAGTCGAGAGATGTGACATCAGCGTCGTCCTTCGCCGGCGAGGAGACATCGACCAGATGCGCGAGCAGCCGGCGGAGCTTCGCGCGTGCCTTGAAGAGTTGGGATTTTGAGCCGCCCGAGGTGATGCCGAGTTCGCTGGCGATCTCCTCGTGCGTGTAGCCCTCGACGTCGTGCAGCACGAAGACCGCGCGCGCGCCGGGGGAGAGCTTCTGGACCCCCTCGTCGATGCTCTGCGCGAGGAAGGTCCGGTCGAGATCATCGTCCACCGCGACGGTGTCGTCCTCCATCACCGTCTCGAGCTTCGCGAGCCGCCGCACCGAGCGCAGCGCGTTGAGTGTGCGGTTCACCGCGATCCGATGCGCCCACGTCGAGAACTGCGAATCACCCCGCCACGTGGGCAGCGCGCGGAAGATCTGGATCCAGACCTCCTGCGCGATGTCCGCCGCCTGGTCGGGATCACCGACCAACCGTCGCACCACGGCGTCGATGCGCGGCGCATGCGCCACCCAAAGGGCGCGCAGCGCAGCCTCGTCGCCGTTGATGGCGCGGCGGATGGTGAGGGGATCGGTGGCCATACCGTTGCGTAAGGTGTGTCACAGAGGAACCCCGAAAGGGTTGCCCCCGTGGCCCGGGATGTGCAAGCTGTGGCACTCCAGGTGACCCCAACCCATCCCAAGCGTCACCAATCGCCGGGGTGACCGGTGGAAAAATGGGTTTCAGGGGTGAGCCCCCCGCACACCCCCCTCTCCCCGCATCCCTCACCCCCCCGCGCACCCCGCACCCCTCTCCACCCCCGCACCCCTCTCCACCCCCGATGCTCCTCCCCCTCATCACCCTGACCGCAGTCCTCACGCTGGGCAAAGGCCTCCCCGCCAACGCCCCGCGCGCCGTCGGCATGTCCGCCGATCGCCTCGCGACGGTCGACCATGTGGTGCGCCGCGGCATCACCGCCGGCGCCTACCCGGGTGCGTCGGTGGTCGTCGGTCGCAAGGGCTTCGCGGTGTGGCAGAAGGGCTATGGCCGCCTCGCTTGGACCCCCGCCAGCGCCGCGGTCATCCCTGAAGAGAGCATCTACGACCTCGCCAGCCTCACCAAGGTCGTCGCGACCACCACCGCCGCGATGATCCTCTACGACGAAGGCAAGCTCGACCTCAATGCACCGGTCCAGCAGTACCTCCCCGAGTTCATCGGCGAGGGCAAGGACAAGGTCACGATCGAGCACCTCCTCACGCACCGCTCCGGCCTTCCGCCGGGCAAGCAACTCTGGAAGACCGCGCGCACGCCCGCTGAAGCGCGCCTGCAGGTGCTCGAGGCCATGCTCCAGCAGCCCGCCGGCCAGCGCTTCAACTACTCCGACCTCGGCGCCGACGTCATGGGCTGGGTCGTCGAACGCATCAGCGGCGAGACGCTCGACGCCTTCACCGAGTCGCGCATCTTCGCGCCGCTCGGCATGGAGGACACCGGCTTCCGGCCGGACGGCGCGCTGCGGACCCGCATCGCGCCCACCGAGATGACCCCGCCGCGCGGCTATCCCGTGCATGGCGAGGTCGCCGACGAGTCCGCCTTCGCGCTCGGCGGCATCGCCGGCCATGCGGGCCTCTTCGGCACCGCGACCGACCTCTCCGTCTTCGCGCAGATGATGCTCAACGGCGGCGAGTTCAACGGCACGCGCATCGTCCGCGAGGAGACCATCAGGCTCTTCACCAAGCCCGTCGCGGACCATCGCGCGCTCGGCTGGGAGGTCGCGGCCGGTGAGCGCGGCGCGGGCGAGTACCTCAGCGGCCGCGCTTACGGGCACGTGGGCTACACCGGCACCTCGCTCTGGATCGATCCCGAGCGCGAGATGTTCGTCGTGCTCCTCACCAATCGCGTGCATGCGGCGCGCGCGCGGCGCCCCGGGATCATCATCGCCGACGTGCGGCACGACCTCGCCGACGCGGCCGCCTTGGCCGTGACCGACGAGCCGCTCCTGCGCCGCGTCGCGTGGCCGCGTAGCTTCCGTGTGGATCAGGCCGCCGATTGGACCCGCGGCCGGATGCTCCCGAAGCGACCCACAACGAAGGCGAAGCGGAAGTGACCACACCAGAGCAGCCCGTCGCAGGCACGATCTCCGAAGACCAGGTGAAGCTCGCCCTGCGCAAGGTGAAGGACCCCGAGCTCAACCTGAACATCCTCGACCTCGGCCTCATCTACGAGATCCGCGTCGAGGGCAATGACGTGAACATCGACATGAGTCTCACGTCGCCCGGCTGCCCGTCGGGCCCGGAGATCATGAAGGACGCCGAGGATCAACTCAAGGCGATGCCGGGCGTCGGCGCGGTGAACATGAATCTCGTCTGGTCGCCGCCCTGGACACCCGACAAGATCGAGCCGAGGGTGCGGGCCTACCTGGGGTTCTAGCGTGCCTCGGTGCGCCATTGATGACGTTGTGGCATGTCATCGCGTGAGCGCTCGCTCGCAGCGTGCCTTCGGTTCGGGCAGGTGGCCGGTCTCGTCGGACTCGGCCACAGCCTCGCTGGTACCCGAAGTGGTCTGCGCCGGACCGGCAGGAGCGCCGGAACGGGGCTTGGCGCGGTGTGAGCCACTTCGCCGCTGCGCAGCGTGTACTATCAATCATGGCGTGCAGCGCCACGGCCACGCCACACGATATCGAATGGCCCCGATCGGAGCAGTTGAGGCGGTGCGATTCCCGTGCAGCCCAAAGTCGATGTCTTGCAGGGCAGCGTCTTGGTCGTGGACGATCAGGCCGCCGACGTCCTCGTGCTCACGGGGATGCTGCGCAGCGCGGGGTTTCAGCGCATCACGTCGACGACGGACCCGCGTACCGTCTGCGCCCTGCATCTCGAGCACCGCTACGACCTGATCATCCTCGACCTGCAGATGCCGGGAATGGACGGCTTCGCAGTGATGGACGATCTCAAGACGATCGAGACGGGCGACTACCTCTCGGTCCTGGCCGTGACCGCGAATCCGACGCACAAGATGCGCGCGTTGCAGAGTGGCGCCAAGGACTTCGTCAGCAAGCCCTTCGATGCGGCCGAAGTACTGGCGCGCGTGCACAACCTGCTGGAAGTCCGCCTCCTCCACCAGGCCGCCCGTGATCAGGGCAAGCTGCTGGAGTCGCTGGCACTCCACGACGCGCTGACGGGGCTCGCGAACCGGCGCCTGCTCGCCGACCGGATGGCGATGGCCCTGGCGCACGCGCGACGGCACACAAGCGCCCTGGCGCTGGTGTATCTGGACCTCGACGGCTTCAAGCAGCTGAACGACGCGCTCGGGCATGGCGCCGGGGATGCGCTGCTCCGTCAGGTGGCGCAGCGCCTCGTCGCGTCGGTGCGCGAGGAGGACACCGTGGCGCGCGCGGGCGGCGACGAGTTCATCCTGCTGCTCTGGCACATCAGCGGGCCCGAATACGCGACCGCGGTGGCGCTCAAGCTCATCGCGGCGTTGGCGGTACCCTTCATCGTCGAGGGTCACCCGGTCAGCATCACCGCCAGCGCGGGCGTTAGCATCTATCCCGACCACGGCGAGGACGCGGAGACGCTGATGAAAAGTGCCGACCGGGCACTCTACGAGGCCAAACGCGCGGGGAAGAACGTGCACCGCATATCCGGAGGCACG
>JAYTNC010000523.1:0-2751 GCA_043748515.1 Gemmatimonadota bacterium
GAGCAGATCACCGCGATCCTCGACGTCGCCGAACCGCTCAAGGAGATCTCCGAGCGCGCGATCAAGAAGGTGCCCACGCTGCGTGGCATGACCGTCGTGAACCTCTTCTTCGAGGCCTCCACCCGGACGCGCATCTCGTTCGAGTTCGCCGAGAAGCGCATGTCGGCCGACACGGTCAACGTCGTCGCCTCCGCCTCGAGCGTCTCCAAGGGCGAGACCCTCGTCGACACCGCGCGCAATCTCGAGGCGATGCGGATCGACATGGTCGTCATCCGGCATCCCGGCTCCGGTGCCGCGCGCTTCCTCGCCGAACGCATCGAGTCGAACGTCATCAACGCCGGCGACGGCATGCACGAGCATCCCACGCAGGGGCTGCTCGACCTGCTCACCCTCCGCGACAAGCTCGGCTCGCTCGAGGGCAAGCGCGTCTGCATCGTCGGCGACGTGCTGCACTCGCGCGTCGCGCGCTCCAACATCTGGGGCCTCAAGGCGATGGGCGCCGAGGTCGCGGTCTGCGGGCCTCGATCGCTCCTGCCCAACGCCATCGGCGAGATGGGCGTGCAGGTGTTCGATCGTGTCGAGGCCGCCATCGAATGGGCCGACGCACTGAACGTGCTCCGGCTCCAGCTCGAGCGCATGCAACTCGGCTACATCCCGTCCCTTCGCGAATACAACCGGGTGTTCGGCGTGACGCGCGCCCGCCTCGAGCGCGCGCCCGGCGACATCCTCATCCTCCACCCCGGCCCCATGAATCGCGGAGTCGAGATCGACTCCGACGTGGCCGATGGACCGCACTCCGTGATCCTGAACCAAGTCACCAACGGCGTCGCCGTGCGCATGGCCGTCCTCTATCTCCTCGCCGGCAACAAGGCCTCGCTCGCGGACGTCGCCAAGGGCGGGGCCGCATGACCGGTCCACTCCTGCTCACCGGCGGACGGATCGTCGATCCCACGCAGGGCATGGACGCCGTCGGCGACCTGCTCATCGTGGACGGCAAGATCGCGGCGGTCGGCGGCAAGATCGCCGGCCCCGACGGCGCAACGAGGATCGACTGTCATGGGCTCGTCGTCGCCCCGGGCATGATCGACGTGCACGTGCACCTGCGCGAACCCGGACGCGAGGATGTCGAGACGGTCGCCACCGGTGCGCACTCCGCCGTCGCGGGAGGATTCACCGCCGTCGCCGCGATGCCCAACACCAAGCCGGTCACCGACAACCAGGCGACCGTCGGCTTCGTGAAGCGTCAGGGTGAGGCTGCCGGCTTCGCGCGCGTCTATCCGTACGGCGCGATCTCCGTCGGGCAGAAGGGCGAGACGCTCGCCGAGTTCGGCGAGATGGTCGCCGCCGGCGCGGTCGCCGTCAGCGACGACGGCAAGCCGGTCGAGAACTCGCACCTCATGCGCACGGCGCTCGAGTACGCGCAGACGTTCGGCATCCCGGTGGTCGAGCACTGCGAGGTCATGGCGCTCGCGCAGGGCGGATCGATGCACGAGGGCGTGATCTCGGCGCGGCTCGGGCTCAAGGGCATCCCGGGAGAGGCGGAGGAAATCGATGTCGCCCGGTGCATCCTGCTCGCCAAGCTCACCGGTGGGCACATCCATCTCTGTCATCTGAGCACCAAGACCTCGGTCGATCTCGTGCGCTGGGGCAAGGATCAGGGCGTGCACGTGACGGCCGAGGTCTGCAGCCACCACATCTCGCTGACCCACGAGGCGGTGGAGGGCTACAATACCAACGCCAAGATGAACCCGCCGCTCCGCACGCAGCGCGACGTCGAGGCGCTGCAGCAGGGCCTCAAGGACGGCACCATCGATCTCCTCGTGACCGACCACGCGCCGCATCATTACGATGAGAAGGAACGCGAGTTCGCCGATGCGCCCAACGGCATCGTCGGGCTCGAGACGGCGCTCGGCGTGAACGTCACGTGGCTGCTGGAGCCGGGCATCCTCACCCTCCCGCAACTGGTCGACCGCATGTCCTGTCTGCCGGCGAAGGTCTTCCGCCTGCCCGGCGGCACGCTCGCGAAGGGTGCCTTGGGCGACGTCACCGTCTTCGACCCGACCCGCGAATGGACCGTCGATCCGGCGCGCTTCAAGTCGAAGGGCCGGAACACCCCGTACGGCGGCAGGAAACTTCGCGGGCAGGCCGTTAGTACCATCGTGGGTGGTCGGGTCGTCTACGAGTTGGACGGGTGACGCGCCAGCGCGTCGCCCCCTTTGAGGGTTTCGATGGCCAAGGCTGATACATCGCGGATCGAAGCGCTCGAAGCCGTCCTGGCGGAGAAGCGCAAGCACGAGGGCTACCTCGCCAAGCTCGAGGAGCGTCGCGCGACGACGCCCGCGAACGTCTTCGCGCGTCTGCGCGACGAATATCTCACGAAGCTCACCGACCTCCAGGTCCGGGCGTCGATCGAGTCCGAGTCCCTCTCCGAGGGACTCAAGGAGGACGAGGCCGCGGTCGCCGAGATCGAGGCGAAGCTCGCCGCGATCACTGAGGAGCGGCTCGAAGGAGAGCTGCGCGCCGAAGTGGGCGAGTACGATCCCAAGGACTGGAGTGAGAAGCTCAAGTCGCTCAACGCGGGCGTGTCGAAGATCGAGAAGGAGCGCGACCTGAAGGTCGTGTCGTTCGAACGCACGCGCGCCCTGCTGATTGAGGCTCGCGGTTCACTGCCGGCCGCTGCGGCCGCTGCGGAGCCGGAACCCGTGGCCGCGGTCGCGATCGAGCCGCCGCGAGTCTCCTCGCCGACGCCCG
>JAYTNC010000524.1:0-9582 GCA_043748515.1 Gemmatimonadota bacterium
AGGACGGCACGGAGGACCTCGCGAAGGTGGGCCGCGAGCGATCGCGGCGCTGCGGTGAATATGGCGGAGCGCCGCGCGCCGTGCCCATGCGACGAGCGCACACGCCGTGCCTACACGCCGAGCTTCCGCAGTTCCTGCGCGCGCGCGCGGCTCACCGCGAGCTGCGTGCCGTCCTTGAGCTCGGCCGTCATGCCGCCCTTGCCGTGCCGTCGGAAGGCCGCCACCTGGTCGAGGTTCACGATGTGCGTGCGGTGCAGGCGCGTGAAGCGGCGCGGGTCGAGCCGCGCCTCGAGGCGCGCCAATGGCAGCGTGAGCACGTGGCGGCGCGCGCCTTCGGCATGCGCGATCACATGGTCGCCGTCGGCTTCGAACCACTGCACCGTCGCCACGGGGACCTGCACGATCGCGGCACCGGTCCGCACGAAGAGCCGCGTGATCGGGCCCATGCCGAGCGCCTCGCCGAGCCGGTCGAACGGGGCGACGGTCGCGCGCTCGCCGAGTGCGATGCGCACGCGCGCGAGCGTTGCCTCGAGACGGGACGCGCCGAATGGCTTGAGCAGGTAGTCGATCGCGCCGAGTTCGAAGGCTGTCACCGCATGCTCGGCATACGCGGTCGTGAAGACGATGAACGGACGGTGCGTCAGTCGCGCCGGGACCTCGGTGCCGGAGAGTCCCGGCATCTGGATGTCGAGGAAGACGAGGTCGGGCATGAGGCGGTCGATCGTCTCGACGGCCGTGCGCCCGGTCGCGGCCTCGCCCACGACTTCGAGCCAGTCGGCGGCGGCGGCGAGCAGTCGGCGCATGCCGGCGCGCGCGATCGGCTCATCGTCCGCGATCACCACGCGCACGCGTTCCGCACTGGTCACGTCAGGCCCCTCGGTCGAGTTCGAGCGGCAGCGAGACAACGGCAGAGAAGCCCGCGCCCGGCGCGCTCGTGGTGGCGAGCGATGCCCGGGGACCATAGAGCGCTTCGAGCCGCTCGCGGAGGCGCCGCAGCCCCGTGCCGCCGCTCGTCATCGCCGCGGGTGCGGCGCCCGCGCCGGTGTCCGCGACCTCGAGCACCAGCACGCGCTCGCGCACGCGCGCCTCGGCGCGCGCCCGGAGCGTGAGCGTCGTCGGCTCCTCGAGCGGCGCGGCGCCGTGGCGGACGGCATTCTCCACGAGCGTCTGCAGCACGAACGAAGGGACGATCGCCCGCGCGAGAAGCGGGTCGATCTCGAACCGCACGTGCAGCCGGTCGCCGAACCGCAGCTGCTCGAGCGCGAGGTAGCGCTCCACGAAGTCGCGTTCCTCGGAGAGCGGCACGAGATCGCGGTCTTCCGCGCTCGCGGTGCGTAGCAGGGCCGCGAGGCGCTCCGCCGCCTCCGCCGCGCGCGCCGGCTCGACGGGGATCAGCTGCACCACTGTGTGCAGCGCGTTGAAGAGGAAGTGCGGATTCAACTGCCCGCGCAACGCCGCGAGCTGCGAACGCGACGCCGTCGCTTCGGCGCGCGCGGCCCGCTGCGTGGCGCGCGCGGCGTACGAAACGCCCGCCACCGCGATGTAGAGCCAGACGCCGATCGTGAGGAAGGGCGTGACGCCGGCCGGCGTGAGGACCCAGAAGCGCCAGCGCACCAGGCTCTCGAGCACGCTCGCGAGGACCATCCATGCCGACGCGAACGCGAAGGCGCCCACGATGTGCGCCAGCACGAAACCCGGCCGGACGGTGCGCGGCCACGGGAAGCGCTCGGTGAGCCGCAGCACGCCGAGCCCGAGGAAGGCCGCCACCGCGATCGCGCGCGCCGCGACGAAGGCGGCGCCGACCACTTCGGCGCCGTGCATCGCCACGATCATCGACGCGTAGAGCGCCCAGACCGGAAGCCAGCCGATGAGCAGCTGCACCCAGAGCCAGGCCCGGACGGGCACCGGCTCGCGGTGGGGCGCCGATCGCGTCATCGCGGCGCGCCCGCGCTTGCGCCCGCCGTCGCGGCGACGCGCTTGGCGTCGATGCGCAGCACCGCGGTCTCCCACGTGCGCTCGCCGTCCGTGGAGCGATCCGCCTGATACCTGAAGCTCGTCGGCGTGATGTCATTGAAGCGCGTGCGCTGCACGTACGGCGTGCCTTCCGCATCGCGACCGACGCTGCGCAGCGTGAACTCGCCGTTGGCCCACGTGCCGGTCGCCGTGGTGAATCGCCCACGGTAGACGTCGAGCGTGGTCTGCGTCCAGCGGCGCTGCACCGGGTCGTAGATCCGCATGCTGTTCGAGAGTGCGTTCGGGTTGCCCGACGCATCGATGATGCGCAGTTCGTCCTCGATGCCGAAGCCGTCGAAGGCGCGCCAGACCTTCCAGGTGCCGGAGAGCTTGGGCATGCCGTGGATCTTCGTGGCGAGGCTCGTCGCCTTCGGCATCACCGTGACTTCCCACGCTCCCTCGAGGAACGCCAGCTGCGCGGCTTCCGCGGGCGCGGCGGTGGTCACGCGCGATGCGGCACCGGCGGCGTGCTGCGCGCCGGCGCCGGCGGGAATCGCGAGAGTGGAGAGCGCGAGGATCAACGACAACGCACGGGTCGGTCGCATGAGGAGGTCCTTCCGGTCGGAGCCGGGACTGCGGGAATGTGAGCGGGTGGCGGCCTGAAGTGCCAGCGCCGATCGCGCTGGGATGACGCTAGCGGTGTGGAGTCCGCGCCCGCTGGCCCGTGTCGCCGAACGGTGCGTTGGCCCTGACGAACGGTGCCCAGGGGCCTCGCCGGAGCGGCACCTTTCATCCATGTCGAACCTCCTGTCGTACCCCCTGTCGTACTCCGCGCCGCAGACTCGCTCGGATCCCGGCGCCCACGCCGAGGCCCCGCTCATCCGTCTGCGCGGCGTGACCAAGACCTATCCGGGCGCCGCCGCGCCCTTCACCGCGCTCGACACGCTCACGCTCGACATCCACGCCGGGGAGTTCCTCGCGGTGACCGGCGAGTCGGGGAGCGGAAAGTCGACGCTGCTGAGCCTCGTCGCGGGGATCGACCGTCCCACCGCTGGCGAACTGCACGTGGGCGCGACCGCCGTGCACGCGCTCCCCGAGGCGCGCATGGCCGAATGGCGCGGCGCAGCGGTCGGCATCGTCTTCCAGTTCTTCCAGCTGATCCCCACGCTCTCGGCCGCCGAGAACGTGATGCTGCCGATGGACTTCTGCGACCGCTGGCCCGAACGCGAACGGCGCGACCGTGCGCTCGCGCTGCTGGAGCGCGTGGGCGTCGCCGACCAAGCCGACAAGCTCCCGTCGCGACTCTCGGGCGGACAACAGCAGCGCGTGGCGATCGCGCGCGCCCTCGCGAACGATCCGCCGCTCCTGCTGGCCGACGAGCCGACCGGCAACCTCGACTCACGCACGAGCGCGGCGGTGCTCGAACTGTTCGGCGAGATCGTGCGCGCCGGCCGCACGCTCCTGCTCGTCACGCATGCGCCGGCCGCGCTCCGGCATGCGTCACGCGCGATCACGCTCGCGGACGGACGGCTCGTGCCGACGGACGGTGACGTCGGCGGCCTTCATGCGTAGTCCGCGCTGGCGGAAGGCGATCGGCGACCTGCGGCAGCACCGCGGACGGACGCTGTTGGCCGTGCTCGCGATCGCGGTGGGGCTCGCCGCCGCTGGTACGGTGCTCGACACCTGGGCGCTCGTGCAGGTCGCGACGCGCGAAGGGTTCCTCGCGAGCGATCCCGTCGCGGCGACC
Source organism: Gemmatimonadota bacterium (assembly GCA_043748515.1). GTDB lineage: Bacteria > Gemmatimonadota > Gemmatimonadetes > Gemmatimonadales > Gemmatimonadaceae > Pseudogemmatithrix. The sequence continues at coordinate 3,701 of JAYTNC010000524.1, forward strand.
CTGCGCGTGGACTCCGTGCCGGCCGGACTGATCGCGCGCGTGCGGGCCCTGCCCGGCGTGCGCGACGCGGAGTCGCGCCGCACGACCGTGGCGCGCGTCGCGGTGAACGGCACCACGTTCACGGCGGTGCTCTTCACCTCCGACGATCCCTCGGCGCGCCGGATCGGTCGCCTGCGCGGCGAATCCGGTGCGTGGCCGCCGGCCGACGGCGCACTCACCGTCGAACGATCGTCGCTCGAGTTCTCCGGCATCGCGGTGGGCGAGACGGTGCGCCTCTCCGTCAATGACGGCGCACCGGTGGACGTCCGCGTGAGCGGCATCGCGCGGGACGTCGGACTCGCGCCGGGTTGGATGGAGCACCTCGTCTACGGCTTCGTCTCGCGCGGCACGCTGCGTGCGATCGGCGCCAGCGCGCACGACAACGAACTCCGACTCGTCGTCGACGACGCGACGCTCGATCAGGCCGGCGTGCGTCGCATCGCCGCCACGGTGCGCGACGTCGTCGAGTCCACCGGCGTGCGCGTCTCGGCCGTGGACGTGCCCGTTCCGGGCGAACACATCCACGCCGCGCAGATGGACTCCCTGCTGTACACGCAGGGCGCATTCGGCCTGATGGCGCTGCTGCTCGCGGCGTTCCTCGTCGTGAACCTCATCGCCGCGATGCTCGCCGGTCAGGTGCGCGAGATCGGCGTGATGAAGGCGATCGGCGCGCGGTCGTCGCAGATCGGCGCGCTCTACCTCACGGTCGCCGCGGCGCTCGGCGCAGCGGCCGCGTTGCTCGCGATCCCCGCCGCGATCATGGTCGGCACGCGCTACGCGGCGCTCAAGGCCGAACTGCTCAACTTCGACCTCGCGGGCCACTCGATCCCGATCTGGGTCCTGCTCGTACAAGCCGTGATGGGCGTGCTGCTGCCCGTCGTCGCCGCCGCATTCCCCGTGTGGCGTGGCTGCCGGATGTCAGTCGCCGACGCGCTTCGCGATGTCGGCCTGCACGATGCCGCGAGCGCACCTGCGCCGCTGCACCGGCTCGGCGGACTGAGTCGTCCCATCCTGCTCTCGCTGCGCAACGCGTTCCGCCGCCGTCAGCGCATGGTCCTCACGCTGCTCGCGCTCTCGACGGCAGGCGCGACCTTCATCGGCGCGCTCAACCTGCGGCGCGCCGTGCGCGGCGCGACCGACCTCGCGTTCGACGCGCAGCGGTACGACTTCAGCCTGCGCGTCGCCGAGCCGCAAGCGCCCGATTCGCTCGCCGCCGTGGCGCGCGCCGTCGCGGGCGTCGCCGACGCCGAGGCGTGGACCGGCACGACGGCGACGGTCGCGCGCGAGGACGGCACTTTCGGCAACGGCTTTCCCGTCATCGCACCGCCAGCGGAGTCGCGGCTCTTCGTGCCGACGATCCGCGCGGGACGCCGACTCCTCGCCAGCGACGGCCGCGCACTCGTGATCGGACGCGGATTGCTGCGCCAGGAGCCCGACCTTGCCGTCGGCTCGCGTGTGCGCCTCGCGATCGCCGGGCACACGGAGGAGTGGACGATCGTCGGCATCGCCGATGCGGGTCCGGCGCCGACGGCCTACGCTGCGCGCGAGACGATCCTCCCGCTGGTGGGCGGTCGCGCGTCGACGGTGGTCGTGCGCACCGAGCTTCGCGCCGAGTCCGCGCAGCTCGACGTCATCCGGCTGCTGCGCGCGGCGTTCGCTGACCGCGGGATCGCCGTCGCCTCGAGCGTCCGGCTCGCGGAGTCGCGCCGCTCCACCGAGGATCACCTGCTCATGGTCGTGGACTTCCTCGGTGCGATGGCGTGGCTCATGCTCCTCGTCGGCGGCCTCGGACTCGGATCCACGATGGCGATCGCCGTGCTCGAGCGCACGCGCGAGATCGGCGTGCTCCGCGCGATCGGTGCGCGCGACCGATCCGTCCTTCTGCTGGTGCAGGCGGAGGGCCTGACCATCGGCCTGCTCAGTTGGGCGCTCGCGCTGCCGCTGTCGGTGCCTATGAGCCTGATCCTCGGCGAGGCGTTCGGCCGGATCATGCTGCCTGTCCCGTCGCGCCCGTTCCCGGACGCCGCCGCCGTCGGCATCTGGCTCCTGCTCGTGGTCGTGGTGTCGACGATCGCGAGCGCGTGGCCGGCCTGGCTCGCGGTGCGTGTGCCGGCTGCGCGCGCGCTGAGTTACGAGTAGCGAGGCGCGCGGAGGAACGCCGAGCGTTGATGCCGGCCGGCCGAGCGGGCTTGCCGCGGCACGTTCCCACCCGTAGCATCTGAGTCGACCGAAGGGGCGAACCCAATGGACCAGGCTGACCTAGCGATGTCGGACCGAGCGCTCATTCCATCCCTGATCTTCCGTTCGGCCGCGATCCTCGGCCTGCTCGCGATGCTTTCGCCCGCGCCGGTGCACGCCCAGCGGCCGGCGCTCCCGGAACTGATCCGCGCTGGGGGCTACGACATCATCCTGCTCTCCGCCAAGGTCGCACGCGACCTCGACGACAGCGACGTGCGCGTCGAGTCGCTCGTGAAGGGTTGTCGGCAGCTGATTCGTGTGCCTGAGAACGACGGCGCGGCGACGGTGCGAGTCAGGCCTTGGCCGATGAGGAGTGCGCGCGTGCAGGATGAATCGGTCCTCACGATCATCGTCATGCCGGCAGAGCCGGTGTTCGTGAACTGCGGCGATCCGGTCGCGCAGCAAGTGATCGCAGCGGCGCGCGGCGTCCGGATCACCACCGACTCCCGCTACGACGCCGCACGCGATGTCCGCCGCGTCGTGTTGCGGCGCGGTGAGAGCGAACTCGTTCCGCTGGAATCCGAACGCCATCTGATCCAGCGTCTCACCGCCTTCGGCCTCCTCGCGAACGGCTCCGGCCTCATGCGACTCGCGCTGTCCATCGAGAGCGTGGCGCCGGACACCTCCGGCGTCATCGACGATCTCCGACTGCAGGTCTGGAACGGGCAGGACAGCATCCCGACCGAGATCGTGCTCCCTTGGCGGAGCGTCGCGGGAGCCTGGCAGCTGTTCTTCGGGTCGCGCAGCGCCCGCGCACTCGCCGACGCGGACACGCGCGCGCTCCCCATGTTCCTGGCCCCCGAGCCCAAGGACAGCGTGCTGCGCCGCGCGCGATCGCGACTGGTCGCGTCGGAGGTCCGTGCCGGCAACGCGCTCGTCGCCGAGCGACTTTTGAGCGCCTCGCTCTCGCCCGCCGACCTGCTCAATGCGCGCATGCAGCTCGGCGTCTCGCTCGCGCAGTTGGGCGACTCGTCCGCGTCGCGCGTGCTGTTGGGTCTCGCCGTGGCCGACGAGCCCTGCGTCACATTGCCGACCGCCGCACCTGTCGACGCGCAGCGGCTGATAGGCGCGCTACGACGCGGCGATGCACTCTGCGCGGAGCCCGTGCTCTGGCGCACCGCCGTTCGCGGGGCGTTGCTGCCGGGCTTCGGCAGCGCGTCGACATCCTCGCGTCGCGCGACAGGCGCCGTGACCTTCCTGGCGGTGACGGGAGGCTTCGCGCTGGCCGCCATGAACACATCCGCCTCGCGCGCGACGTACGACGAGTATCTCGCGCTGGACCTGCCATCGGCATTGCCGATCGGCCCCAGAGCCACCCGGATCTACGACTTCGCCGAGAAGCAACGCACCACCGCGATCCTATACATGAAGGTGGCCGGCGCGATCTGGGCCGGCTCCTGGGCCGAGGCGATGTTGCGCGACCACCGGCGACGGTCCCTTCTCGCGTCCGTGAAGGAATACGGCACCATGCGGACCGGCCCGAGCATCACGCCGCGCGGTGGGCCGCAGGGATTGGGCCTCTCCCTCAACTTCTTCTGAGCGTAGACGCCATGACCTCAGTTCGTCGCGCTCGCGCCTGCGCTCTCGCCGCGCTCCTCGCCGTGCTTCCCCTCGGCTCATGCGCGGACGGTCCGTTCGCTCATGCGAGCCCATTCGATCGGGGTAGCGGACTCCAGCTCACCATCGTGGGCGGACTCGACACGGTCAAGGTCGCCAACGTCTCGGTGCTCTACCAGCTCGTCACGGTGCCGGTCGTCAACGGCTACACGGCAGAGTGGACCTCCTCCGCGCCCGGCTCCTTCGCGGCGTTGGGCGACGGCCTCTTCATCGTCCGGGGGCGCCCGCCGGCCAACTTCCCGGTCCAGATCCGTGCGCGCTACCTGCCCGGGAACGAGGCCGTGAAGAACGTCGTCATCACGATCACGCCATGACCGCGGCGAAGCCCGTGCGCACCAACGGTCGAGCGCGAGCGAGCGCCGCCCTCCTGCTCTCCGTCGTCTCGCTGTCGTGCGAGGGACCGAATCAACCGCTCCCGCCGGAGCACGCGCCAGTCACCATCGAGCGGCTCGCGGGCGCGACCCCGCAGGTCGCGATGGTCGGCACCGCCGTACCCTTGCCCCCCACCATACGCGTGTTGGGAGCCGGGGGCAGGCCCGTCGTCGGTGCGCGTGTGGTCTTCTCCGTCACGCGCGGCGGGGGACAAGTCTCCTTTCCGTACCAGCGCACGGACTCGACGGGCGTCGCCAAGCCGCCCTCCTGGCTCCTCGGTCCGACGCTGGGGCCCAATGAAGTCGTAGCCATCGTGACGTCGTCCACCACCGATACCCGCGCCTTCTTCACCGCGACCTCGATCGTCGGCCTGCCCGCCAGCGTCGGCGTGACGCCTGGAACCGTACTCATTCCTGTGGGTGGGTCGACGCCACTCACCGTCACCCATCTCGACCCCTATGGGAACCTCGTCGGCCCCGCGATCGGCGTGGTCTTCACGAGCGGCAACGCGAACGTCGCGACGGTCACTGCCGGAGGTGTCGTGTCCGGCGTCAGCTTGGGCGTGACCACGTTGACGGTGACGTCGGGTCAGTTGCCCGTCCGCACGTTGACGGTCGCCGTGGGGCCGCAGCCGACCGGCGAGGTCGTGACATCGACGAACATCGGAAGCGAAGCCTTCGGCATCGCCGTCTCGTCCGCCAACGTGCTCTATGCGAGCGCCCAGTCCGGTGCGATCCGCCGGTTCGACCTCCCCTCCGAGGCCGTGGGAGCCACCATCAGCGTGCCGGGCGGCGTCTATGATGTGCGTTTCTCCTCGGACGGCACGACCGCGTACGCCAGCATCCCGGACCGCGGAGAAATCGCCGTGATCGACGTCGCGTCGAACGTCGTATCGCGGACCATCAGGGTCGGACAATTTCCGAACCGGCTCCGACTGAGCCCGGACGGCACCACGCTCTATGCGGGGTGCTACGCCGTCCTGGCGCGGGTGAACCTCGCCAATGACTCAGTCACCTTCCTCTCTGTGCGCACCACCAACACGTTCGTGACCGGGCTCGCGATCGATCCGACGCAACCGCGCCTGTTCGTGACCGATGATGCCGGCACCATCGCCGAAGTCTCTCTGACGACATTCGCCGTCACGCGAAGCACCTCCATTTTCGGAGGCGTCTTCCGGGGCATCGTCGTCTCGCTCGATGGCGCGCGCCTCTTCCTCGCCAACGGGTCGAATGCGCTGACGGTGCGCCGCACGTCGGACTTCGCGCTGCTGGCGACCCTGCCGAGCGCCAGCCGCGCCTACGACGTGGCACTCACGCGCAACGGAGCGCAGCTCTACGTCGCGCGCCCCGACACCAACTCCCTCGCGCTCCTCGACGCCTTGAACTACTCGGTGATGCGGAACATCCCGATCAACTCGCCGCGCCGGATCACGTTCGATGCCGCCGGGACGACCGCCGTGGTCACGAACGCGGCCGGGTTGACGTTCATCAAGTGAGCCCGCCCATCGCGACGTACTTGATCTCGAGGTACTCCTCGATGCCCTGTCGCGCCCCCTCGCGTCCGACGCCGCTCTCCTTCACGCCGCCGAAGGGCGCGACCTCCGTCGAGATCACGCC
>JAYTNC010000525.1:0-2448 GCA_043748515.1 Gemmatimonadota bacterium
GCACGAGGTTGACGATGAGACTCGCGCCGAGCGCGACGCCCAGAATAGGCACGATGTTGCCCGACGCATTGAACCGCCGCTCCGCCGCCACGCCCACCAAGGCGGCGAACACGATGAGCACGTTGGCACCTGCCAGCTTTCCGAGCAGTGGAATGCGGAGGGCGCGCTCCACCAGCCCGCGCAGCGGATGCGGCGTCGCGTCGACGTAAGGCTCGGTCACGAGTATTGTCGGGGCATCTATATGAATAGTGGCGGAGGCGAGGACGGGGAGCGAGGGTAAGATCCCTACGCTTCGTGTGGGGCGAACGGACACGTCAAGGACGACGGCCCGTCGCTGCCACGAGCGTGCTCACTCCCGCGCCGCCTCCATGAACGGCCGCACCAGCGCGTCATCCCCCGCCTGCAGCCAGCGCGCAATGCCTCGTCCCAGCAGCGCGCCGATCACGTTGCCGGTGCCGCAGTAGCCGCCCAGTGCCCACAGGCCGGCCCGAACCTCGGCGATCACCGGCAGTCCGTTCGCGGTGTACCCCACGCTTGCCGCCCAGCGATGGCTGATCGGGGCGTGAACACCCAGGCCGTCGCGCAGCCGCCGCTCGAGCGCTTCCTGCACGAGCGCGGTCGGCGTCGCGTTGGCCGTCCACTCGCTCTCTCCGCCGATGTCGCGCCCGCCGCCGAGGGCGATCGCGCCGTCCGGCCGCTGCTGCCAGTAGTCGTAGCCCCACCGCGCATACACAGGCCGCGTGAGCGTGATCTCCGTCGTCGGCTCGGTGGCGAGCATCTGAAGCCGCGCTGTCCGCACGCGCGTGCTCAGCTCGGGCAGCAGACGGTCGAGGGCGCCGTCCACGGCGACGACGATGTGCTTCGCGCGCACGCGACCGCGCTCGGTGCGCACGGTCGACGCACCGAAGCCGGTGACCGGTGAGCGCTCGAACAGTTGGGCCCCGGCGGCCATCGCGTTCGTCGCGAGCACGCGGCATCGCGCGAGCGGCTGGAAGGTCCCATCCCCGTGCACGACGAGGCCCGCGCCTTCGGGCCCCTCGTATCGCTCGGCCGACAGTGCGTCGGCGCGCATCGCCTCGAGCTGACGTTCGCAGTCGGCGCGTTCATCGGCGGACTCCGCGATGCGGAGCGAGCCGCTGCGCTTCACCAGCGACGGCGTCTCCGCCTCGATCCGATCGAGCTCCGCGAGCGTGAGCCGGTAGAGTGCGTGGGCCGAGTCGCGACCGTAGCGAGCGACTGCGTCGTGATAGAAGAGCGCGAGCCCGGCGAGCAGGAACCCGCCGTTCCGGCCTGCGGCCCCTCCCCCCACGCTCACCGCGTCAACGCCGGCGACGCGCGCGCCGAACCTCACGAGTTCGCCGATGCAGGCGAGTCCGGATCCGCCGAGTCCCACCACGCAGACATCCACGTCGAGGTCGGACTCGAGTCGCGGGAGCGCAGGCGTCGGCCCGACGTCCCACACCGGCGTCCCCCGGGCGTCGGAGGCATCATCACGGCCTGTCATGAGTGCGCGAGTCGTGCGACGAGGGGCGGAACGTCTACTCGAAGTCGAGCGCGAGATCGAGCGCCGGTGCCGAATGGGTGAGCGCGCCCACGGAGATCCAGTCCACCCCGGTTTCCGCGATGCGGCGGACCGTGTCGAGATTGATGCCGCCCGAGGCTTCGGTGATCGCGCGGCCGTTCGCCATGCGAACGCACTCGCCCATCTGGGTGGGTGACATGTTGTCGAGCATGACGATGTCGGCGTTCGCATCGAGCGCCGCCTTCACCTGCTCGAGGGACTCGCACTCCACCTCGACCTTCGTGCCCACCGGCGCCAGATCGCGCGCGCGTCGGACGGCCACGGCGACGTCACCATCCACCGCGGCCAGATGATTGTCCTTGATGAGCACCGCGCTCGAGAGATTGAGGCGGTGGTTGGTGCCGCCACCGCAGCGCACGGCGTACTTCTCCAGCAGTCGCCAGCCCGGGGTCGTCTTGCGCGTGTCGAGGATTCTCGCGCGCGTGCCGCGCACCTCCTCCACGTACCTGGCCGTGAGCGACGCCACACCCGACAGCTTCTGCATGAAGTTGAGCGCGACGCGCTCGGCGGCGAGCAGGGCGCGGGCATGGCCCGTCAGGTAGAGGATGGACTCGCCGCGCGCCACGTGCGCGCCGTCTTCCTGGTCCACGCGGATCGTCACCTTGGGGTCGAGGATGCAGAACGCCTCCACCGCCAGCGGCACGCCCGACACCACACCGGCGCGGCGCGCCACGAGCCGGCCCCGGGCGCGACGATCCGACACGACGGTAGCGAGCGTCGTCAGGTCGTTGAACGCACCGTCCTCGTCGAGCGCGCTTTTCACGAGCACGCGCAGCTCTTCCTGGCTGAAGGGAAAGCGCAGCATGCCCATGCCGCCGATGGCCGGTGTGCTGAGTGGCGTGATCGTCCGCGGCGGACGCCGCTGC
>JAYTNC010000526.1:0-2911 GCA_043748515.1 Gemmatimonadota bacterium
CGCACGAACTTCTCCTGCGCGTCGTCGGCCGCATAGACCTCCGCGATAGCGCGCAGCTGCGAGTTCGACCCGAAGATCAGGTCGACGCGCGTGCCGGTCCACTTCCCGTCGCCGGTCGCGCGGTCGCGACCCTCGAACACCCCATGGTCGGCCGAGGACGCCTTCCACACGGTCCCCATGTCGAGCAGGTTGACGAAGAAGTCGTTCGTGAGCGCCTCGGGACGCTTGGTGAACACGCCGTGCTGCGCCTGACCGACGTTCGCGTTGAGCACGCGCAGGCCACCCACGAGCACCGTCATCTCCGGAGCGCTCAGCGTCAATAGCTGCGCCCGATCGACGAGCAGTTCCTCGGCCGACACGGTGTACGCGGTCTTGAGATAGTTGCGGAAGCCGTCGGCCGTCGGTTCGAGCAGGGCGGTCGACTCCACGTCGGTCTGCTGCTGCGACGCATCCATGCGGCCGGGCGTGAACGGCACGTCGACGTCGTGCCCCGCCTTCTTCGCGGCGCGCTCGACGGCGGCGCTGCCGGCGAGCACGATCAGATCGGCGAGTGAGATCTTCTTGCCGTCCTTCTGTGCGGCATTGAAATCCTTCTGGATCTTCCCGAGCGCGCCGAGCACCTTCGCGAGGCGGGCGGGCTGATTGACCTCCCAATCCTTCATGGGCGCGAGTCGGATGCGCGCGCCGTTCGCGCCGCCGCGCTTGTCGGAGCCGCGGAAGGTGGCGGCCGAGGCCCAGGCGGTCGAGACGAGATGCGAGACCGGGATCCCGGCGGCGAGGACGGTCGCCTTGAGCTCGGCGACGTCGTTCGCGTCGACCAGCGGGTGATCGACCTCGGGGATCGGATCCTGCCAGATCAGCACTTCGCTGGGCACGAGCGCGCCGAGGTAGCGCGAGCGCGGGCCCATGTCGCGGTGCGTGAGCTTGAACCAGGCGCGCGCAAAGGCGTCGGCGAGCAGCTCCGGGTTCGCGTGGTAGCGCTTCGAGATCTCGAGGTAGATCGGGTCCGTGCGCATCGCCATGTCGGCGGTGGTCATCATGGGCGCGTGGCGCTTCGAGGGATCGTGCGCATCGGGCACCAACGTCTTCGCCGCCGGATCCTTCGGCGTCCACTGATGCGCGCCGGCGGGGCTCTTGGTGAGTTCCCACTCGTAGCCGAGGAGCGTATCGAAATAGCCGTTGTCCCACAGGATCGGGTTGGGAGTCCAGGCACCCTCGAGGCCGCTGGTGGTCGCGTCGTCACCCTTGCCCGTCCCGAACTTGTTGAGCCAGCCGAGTCCCTGCTCCTCGATGGTGGCACCTTCGGGCGCGGGACCGACCAGCGCCGGGTCGCCGGCGCCATGCGTCTTGCCGAAGGTGTGTCCACCGGCGGTGAGTGCGACGGTCTCTTCGTCGTTCATCGCCATGCGCTTGAACGTCTCGCGGATGTCCCTGGCGGAGCCCATCGGGTCCGGGTTGCCGTTCGGGCCTTCAGGGTTCACGTAGATGAGACCCATCTGCACCGCGGCGAGCGGGTTCTCGAGTTCACGGTCGCCCGAGTACCGCTTGTCGCCGAGCCACTCGGCCTCGGGTCCCCAATAGATGTCGGCCTCGGGCTCGAAGACGTCCGCGCGTCCACCGGCGTAGCCGAACGTCTTGAGGCCCATCGACTCCATGGCGACGTTGCCCGTGAGGATGATGAGGTCGGCCCACGAGATCTTGCGACCGTACTTCTGCTTGAGCGGCCAGAGCAGGCGGCGCGCCTTGTCGAGATTGCCGTTGTCGGGCCAGCTGTTGAGCGGGGCGAATCGCTGCGTGCCGTTGGAGGCGCCGCCGCGGCCGTCCGCGGTGCGATAGGTACCGGCGCTGTGCCACGCCATGCGGATGAAGAGCGGTCCGTAGTGGCCGTAGTCGGCGGGCCACCAGTCCTGCGAGTCGGTCATGAGCGCGACGAGGTCCTTGCGAAGGGCTTCGAGGTCGAGGGTCTTGAACTCCTCCGCGTAGTCGAACGCCTCACCCATGGGATCGGACTTGGGGGCGTGCTGATGGAGGATCCCGAGGTTCAACTGATTCGGCCACCAGTCGCGGTTGGACCGTCCGCCGGCGACCGTCGCCTTCGGGGCCCCGTGCGTCACCGGACACTTGCCGCCGTTCCCGCCATCATTTCCTTCCATGATCCACTCCGCGCTTGGCTGCGTTGATCGGACTGCTTGGTCGATTCCCTGTGCCATGAATGTAGCTACCGCCTCGCACATCGACCGGTCCGGCGTCATCTTCTCCCGCACGTGCCCGACGGTCGTCCGTTCGTCGCCCGTTCGTGGCACGTCCGTGGCACGTCCGTGGCACGTTCACTCACAGAATCCGGAGTCCCCATGCGCGCATTCCTGCTCCTCCTCGCGCTGCCGGCCGCGCTCGCGGCGCAGCGCAGCGCTCCGCCCGCCGCGAGCGCGGTTCCCGGCGCGGTCCCGCGGGCGATCGACCGCATCACCGAGGCCGATCTCCGGCGCGACGTCTTCGCGATGGCCTCCGACGCGATGCGCGGGCGCGAGGGCGGCACGATCGACGAGATGCGCGCCTCGATGTGGATCGCCGAGCAGTACCGGCGGATCGGGCTCGAGCCCGCGGCCGAGGACGGCAGCTGGTTCCAGTGGTTCGACATCACGCGCACGCGCGTGGCCGTGCCGGCGAGCCGCGCCGCGGTCGCGGGCCGCTGGGTGACGCTCTGGTCGGACCTCATCCCGCTCGGCGTCGTGCCGGTGGAGGCCGCGGGGAATGCGCTCTGGCTCGACGACCCCACCGACACCACGGTGTCGGTCGCCGGCCGCGTGGTGGCGACCATGGTGCGTCCGCCGGCGCCGGGCTCGGTGCGCGCGTCGAGCTATCCGTACGGCGTGCGCTACGCCGAGGCGGCGATCAACACGACGCTCGCGCG
>JAYTNC010000527.1:0-6362 GCA_043748515.1 Gemmatimonadota bacterium
GCAATGGGCAGGAACGGTGCTGGTGGATGGTGCGGGGAGCACGGGGATGTTGTATCGTAGGAATCGATACTATGATCCGGGGACGGGGCAGTTTACGCAGCAGGACCCGATCGGGATCGCGGGTGGGGCGAATGTGTATGGGTTCGCGGGCGGGGATCCGGTCAACTTTGACGATCCGGTCGGGCTCAAGATTCATCCGCGGTACTCTGCGCTGATTCAGAGCATTATTTCGCATGCCATCAAGAATTCGCCGGGGTTCGCGACGATTTGGGGTGCGCTGGCGCGCGCCGATCGACGGGACGCTGAGGTTTTCGTGGTTTTCACGACGCAAGACGTGATTTGGCGCGAATCTAAAGGTCAGAGCTCAGTCGGCGCTGCGGTATGCACCAATAACACAATGTGCATCGTCTACGTGGCAGAGGATACGCGGCCGGAGCAAGTCATTCACCGCCTGACTGAGCTTCACCCGATTTCGTGGACGCCTCACTCGCCCTAACTTCGGGGCGGAGGTAGCACATGAAATCCAAGGGGAAGGCCGGATCCGCCGCGCGGCGTGCGCGACGCGAGTTCAGTGACGAGTTCAAGGCGGAGGCGGTGCGGTTGGCCGCGGAGCGGCGGGCCGCCGGCGGCAGTCTGACGCAGGTGGGGCGCGAACTCGACGTGCGACCCGACCAGCTGCGTGAGTGGACCCGGCAGCAGGCGCGCGCGTACGCGACCGGCACGGGCCTGCCGGGGGAGACCGTCGAGCAGGAGAATCGCCGGTTGCGGCGCGAAGTGGCCGTGTTGCGCCAGGAGCAGGCCTTCGCAAAAAAAGTGGCGGTGTACTTCGCGAAGGAGTCGCGTTGAGGTACGCCGTGATCACCCGCCATCGCGACGAGTTCCCGATCCGGCTCATGTGCCGCGTGCTCGAGGTGTCGCCGGCGGGCTACTACGCCTCGCGCCACCGCCCGCCGAGCTGGCACGCGCTGATCGATGAGGTGCTGCTGGCGCGCGTGCGGATCATCCATGCGGAGAGCGGCGAGAGCTACGGGGCGCCGCGCGTGCACCAGGAGTTGCAGGCGGAGGGGTTGCCCGCGAGCGCAAAGCGCGTGGCGCGGCTCATGCGCGCGGAGGGCCTCGTGGCGCGCCCCCGCAAGGCGCGGCGCATCTGTACGACCGATTCGAACCACGACCACCCCATCGCGCCGAACCTGCTCGCGCGACAGTTCGACGTGAACGGCGTCGCCATCGATCGCGTGTGGGTGACGGACATCACGTACATCCCGACGCGGGAAGGCGTCCTCTACCTGGCGGTCGTGCTCGACCTGGGCTCGCGGCGCTGCGTCGGCTGGGCGATGCGGGACACGATGGAAGTCGAGCTCGCGTTGAGCGCGTTGCGTATGGCGCGCGAGGCGCGGCGCCCGGCGCCCGGGTTGATCCATCATTCCGATCGCGGCAGTCAGTACTCGTCGGGCGTGTATCGCGCCGCACTCGCCGCGCACGGGATGGTGGCGAGCATGAGCGCCAAAGGCGATTGTTACGACAACGCCGTAGCCGAGAGCTTCTTCTCGACGCTGGAGTTCGAGTTGTTGATGAAGCACGACTGGCACTCCAAGGCGGAGGCCCGACGCGGGATATTCCGGTACATCGAGACGTGGTACAATCGCAAGCGGCGGCATTCCACGCTGGGCTACGTCAGTCCCGCAGAGTACGAACAGCAGTTGTCCGAGGCCGCGTAGGCCCTATCACTTACGCGTCCACCAAATCGGGGCAAGCTCAGACTCACGAGCTGCTCCACGCGGCGGGCTACCTCGAACGGAATCTTTCGAAGAAGGACAACACCGGCGTGAGCGCCAGTTGCACATACGACCAGACCTTTGATGCGGGCGGCTGCTGGGACAGGCTGAATTCGATCGAAGCCGAGGCGAGCAGGACCTTTGACGATTGGTGGGCGACGAACAAGAAGCGCGAAGGGAGCAAGGAAGCCAAACCATGAGCACACGCACGTTGACGGAAGCGATAGACCACCCGAATGAAGCGCGGGTCGACGCTTGCATTCGCTTATGGATGCTGGTGAGCGCGCTCGCAGCAAGTCTTGTCGGTTGCGACGGAGCGCGGGACGAGGGAGCCGCGCCGTTCGAGCAGAAGTCTAAGGTCGTTCAGTTGATCGGTTGGACCGCCGACGAGCAATCACTTCTAGTTCGCATGGTCGATTTGAGCGGTAGTGGTGATGCGTTAGAGGTGAACTGCGACTCGACCGGCATTTGGGTGATTCGTTTCAATGACCAGCGAACGTCACGGTTTGGCAGTGCCGAGTGGTGCAAGCGCGCACCACTGATTACAGCCGCCGCGTTCGATGGCAGTCGCGATTTCCTCGCGTATGCGGATTTTGCATCTCCCGAAGGCCTCACGCTCCATTCGGGCGGGCGGCGAATCGAGATCGCTCTCCGCGGTTGCGGTGGTCAGGTTCATGGCCTCGCGCTTGCTGAAGGGTCGCATCAGTTCGCCGTGGTCGCCGCGTGTGATGGGTCACAGCGACTACTTCTGGGGCGGCTTCCAGAGTCCCGTTCGGACGGTGAGCAAGTGACTCTCGCTGCCGTTGCAAGCGGCGTACTCGGTCGGCCCGCGTGGCTCGGACGTGGCGACCGGATCGCCGTCTCGCTGGCGGATAGTAGCGGGAACGAGAGTGTTCTCGTGGTTGACACGTCAGGAGAGTCTCTGGCGGTTGTCCGCAGTGGGCTCAGCCCAGCAGGCAACCGAGAGTCCCCCGATCTTCTCTTTCTTAGGGATCAAGGACCTCAGGCGACACCTCGACGCGTCGAAGTCTGGATTCGCGAACGGGCCGTCGGACCGGAGAGGCAACTCGCGTCCGTGGAGTACTGCGGAGCCTCGTTGCCGAGTGGGCGCGTCGATGTCGATTTGATCTGGTCTCCGACAGGTTCGCGAATCGCGGTACGCGCCGGTTCGTGCATCTGGCTGGTGCGAGACGTCTCTGGAACGCCCCAAGTGACAGAGTTGCGTTCACGCTAACGCGGATCGCGGGCGTGTGGGCTAGCCGGCGCGGTACTCCGGCCGCGGCGAGTGGTGAACGAGACTCTGCTCGGAGACGTGAGCGTTGCTCTACGGTAGTTCGGAGTTCCCAGAGTCTGGTGGACCCCGCGACGGCCGAGCCTCCACCTGCAGCACGGGTTGCTGGACGCCATGCGAACGGCTGACCAACGAGTCGTGGCGTCAGCGGCTGCTCGGCGTGATTTTGCCAGGCTGATGCAACCGTTCCGCGGCGGTACGACTCCAAGGCTGTATGACAACCGCCGAGCGCCTGCCCTGTCGGACCGACTCGCGCGAGGTCACGAGCGAAGGGACCGACCGAACATTGCGATGCGCCACGGAGTTCTACGCTTCGGCCCTCCAGCGGAGTGAGGCGGCGCTGGCGTTCCTCGCCCGCTACGGTCTGGGCGTCCGGGAGCTGATCGACCGCTTCGGGCTCGGATTCTCCGATCGTTCACTCGGCCGCGCACTCCCGGCGCTTGCGGCGGCGGAAGGCGAGACTGGCCCGGCACTGCGACGGGCACTCGGACGGTTGGGCCTGCTGCGCGCGTCGGGGCACGAGCACTTCGCTGGCTGCATCGTGGTTCCGCTGGTGGACGCCGGTGGAGGCATCCGGCAGTGTTACGGCCGACGGATCGCTGGCCCACGTCGCGCGGCGACTCCGCCCCGGTCGCTACCCGGCATTGGTCCCTGCATCTGGAACGAGTCGGCTGTCGCGGACCGCGGCGACCTCATCCTTTGCGATGATGTGTTCGACGCCCTGACGTTCTGGAGCGTGGGGCATCGCAGAGTGTTGGCGCTGACCGAGCCCGGCGGGGCTGCGGCGACCGCGCTGGTGCTGGAGCTCCTGCAGCGCGGTGGCGTGACACGCGTGCAGCTCGCGTTCGGGGCCAACTCGGCCGGGATCCGCACGGCAGAGGCGCTCGCTTCCGGACTCTGCGCGGCCGGCGTCGATGCTGTTCGACTGCCGCTGCCGCGAGGGTACGATGTACGCACCTTCGCGCGACTGCATGCCCCAGCGCGGGAGAGCTTGGGCGGGCTGATCTGTGGGCTCCTCCCGGCCGCGGATGTCGCGTCTCGTTCGGGAGCGTCTTCGCGGTCGTCGGGTCAGTCAGCGGAGGCGGCCCGGTTGGTGGACGTGCCCACGGCACTCGAGGCCGATGTCGCTGCGCACTTGGCGTCGTTGGTCGCGGACGGACTGGCGGGGTCGACAGTCAGCGCGAGGCGAGCGCAGTTGCGACGGATGTCGGCCGCCTTCACGATGCATGGCGTGCTTCGCACTGCGGACGTGACCACCGGTGCGGTCGAGCAAATCCGCGTGATGCTTCCGCAGCCGGCGGCGGAGGGTGGACGAGAGCCCGGTTGGAGCACGCAGGCGAACATCATCACCGCCGTGCGGAGGTTCTTCGCGTGGGCGGTCCGGTCGAGCCGATTGGCGACCGATCCGACGGTCGGGCTCGAGCGGCCGCGCCTCCCGCGCCGACTGCCGCGCGCCGTGCTCTCGGCCAGCGAGGCGGAACGCGTCCTGGCGCGGCCCGATTCATCGACCCGCCTCGGATTGCGCGATCGGGCGATCCTGGAGGTGCTCTACTCCACCGGCATCCGGCGGATGGAGCTCATCGGGCTGGACCTGCCGGACCTGGATATCGAACGCGGCGTGCTGTTCATCCGCGAGGGGAAGGGCCGCAAGGATCGGCTGGTGCCCATCGGTGATCGGGCGATCCACTGGACGCTACGGTACCTAGATGAGACCCGATCCACCCTTCTGCGCGCACGGGATCCGGGCGCACTCTTCCTCGGCTCGCGGGGGGCACGGATGCGTCCGACGCGGCTCACGGAGCGACTGCACGGCTACGTGATGGCGGCCGGACTGGGGAAGTCTGGAAGTTGCCACATCTTCCGGCACACGATGGCGACGCTGATGCATGATGGCGGCGCGGACATCCGTGATCTGCAGGAGATGCTGGGCCACGCACTGTTGACGACGACGCAAGTGTACACGCACGTCTCGATCGCCCGCCTGAAGGCGGTGCACACGCAGACGCATCCGGCGCGGTTCTCGCGTTGAGGGTGTGTGAAAGGAACGGCGTGGCGACGGACTTGCCGAGATGCTCATCGGAGCACCGCCTGCGACGACTGACCAGCAGGAGGCGCTGGCGCTACTCGCGGGGCGCCCAACAACCCTTGCTGCAGACGGCGGCTCCGCCGCCGCTGCAGAACGTCGCGTTAGGCTGATGAAATCCAGTTCGCGACCTTCATCCGATGCATCTACGGAGCGCTTGCGTGCCCGCCTTCCGACCACTCACCTATCGCGAGCACCATTCCCGCCGCGACTCCAGATGCGGCGCCTACAAGGAGGAACACCCAAGACTCCGCGACAGACCTGAACAAGAGAACGAACGGTGTTGCTGCGAGCGTTGCGCCAATTGTCGCAGCTCCGCCGAGGATCCACAGTCGCCTGCGCGTCGCATTCATTCGCGCGAGCGTGCTCCCAGTGATGCGGAGCACGATCGCACCGACGACGAGAGAGGGAATCGCCCCGAGCAGGATCACGAAGGTGCCGAGATGCATCATCGCGTACCACACCGACACATCGTGCTCGGTTCGCGCCAAGTACCGCCCGAGCAGCACCAGCACGAACGTAGCCGTAGCTGCTCCAACGAGCACCGGCAGAATGAGCCTTCCGAGATGCGATCTTCCTTGAGTGTTCATCCGTAGCGCCCTCTGAATGCAGGCATCGCGCGATCCTGCGAACTCACGGTACCCCCGCAACACGCGAGACGTCCGGTCGTACAGGCGCCACTGACGAGCGAACTCGTGTTCTCGTGGCGGTTCCTGACTGATTAACGAAGTCGCCAAGGAAGCTTGGAATCGAGTACCCGCAGCGTGAATAGCAAGACATGTGATCCCAGACGATGTATTTCGTCTTTTCAAGCCCGTTCAGCGGTGCCCCCTTCACCTGCTCAGCATCGGTCCACATCGTCGCAAGACATTCGGCTGTGCACTGGTTCTCCGGACTCGCGAAAGGCCCATTGACCCGCATGCAGAGCGAGCGCACGTCGGGAGCACTGCCGTACGCGTTGCAGGCATCGACCCAGGGGGGAGCATCGGCATTGCTGCAAGACTGTGCAGACTTTGCCTTGGTTGAATCCCCGCCCGCCTCCTCAGCGCACAGTCCGAAGGGGTCCGAGTTGTTTATCGGATCGCCGTTCGCGTACCCGTACAGATTGAGCCCACCCGCGATCCCGATCGGGTCCTGCTGCGTAAACTGCCCGCAGGCGGAATCGTAGCGCCGCTTTCGCGGCTACGACCGGCGCGCCGAACGGCCGTTGCTG
>JAYTNC010000528.1:0-5847 GCA_043748515.1 Gemmatimonadota bacterium
GCGCTGCTCCCGCATGCGGTGCATCGCACTCGCGCCGACGCGGACGCGCTGCTCGCGGGCGGTGCGGTGTGGGCGCGGCTCGACTACGCCGATCTGCCCGACGCGGATCCCGCGGGCGACGCCGAGTTCACGGTGGAGCGCGACGGGATGCTCGCGGGGTTCGTGTCGTGGTTCGAGACGACACTCGCACCGGGGATTGGCTTCGACACCGGGCCGGCGGCAGGACGCACGGTGTACGATCGCGGTTTTCTCCCGCTGGGCGATCCGGTCGCGGTGCGCACCGGGGACCGCGTGACCGTGCGCGTGCGCACGCGCTTCGACGGCACCGAGTACGTGTGGGCCTGGGACACGGAGGTCCATCACGCTGCAGGGGGCGTCGAGCGGCGACGGTGCTCCAACCTGCTGACGCGCGCGATCAGCGCGCTCCGCCGCTCGCGCCGTTCGGCCGAGCACGTGCCGGCACGCACGGCCGAGGTGGAATCGCTCGCGACCTTGCTCGGCGCGGTCGATGGCGCGACGCCGCTCGCGGAGATCGCGCGTGTGCTGCGCGGCGCGCATCCCGACGCCTTCGCGTCGGAGCAGGACGCGCTGCGGTGGGCGGGCGAGCTTCTCGCGCGGCTCGACGAGGAGTCGGGCCGCTGACGGGCCACGCGCCATGAGCGGCTTCCTCCTCTGTTGGCATCGCGGCGGCGATCCGATCGCGGCCGACGTGATCGGTCAGGCGGCGGCGCATCGCGCGCCCGGGTCGAACGCGGCACCGCGCAGTCTCGTGCGCGGCGACGTGGGAGCGTGGCACTGGCCGGGCGAGTGGGCGCCGGGCGCCGAGGAGGCGCTGCCGCTCGAGCGCGCTGGGTGGATCGGGAGCGCGACGATGCGGCTCGACGACCGCGTGAGTCTCGAGGCCCGATTGCGCGACAAAGGATTCGTGGCGCACGGCTCGGCCGACGCGCTGCTCGCATGGGATTCATTCGCCGTGTGGGGCGAGGGCGCGCCGCAGCGGTGGATCGGTGACTACGCGCTCGCCGTGGTGCGTGAGACACGGGAGCGCATGGTGGTCGCACGCGGCGTGACCGGCGTGCGCGCCTGCTTCCATGCGTCGCTCGGCCCGCTCGAGTGCGTGAGCGACGACCTCGGCCTGCTCGTCCGGCTCGCGGGTGGTCGCGGCGAACCGCCGCCTCAGGCGGTCGCGGAGTATCTGCGGCACGGTCAGCTCGTCTCGCCCCGCCTCACGTTCCATCGGCGCATCGCGCGCGTGCCGACCGCGCATACGCTCATCGTCGAGCGCGACGGTCGTCAGCGACTCGAGAGGCACTGGACGTTCCCCGCGCCGGCGATCGTGCATGGCCGGTCCGACGGCGAGGTGTGCGAGGAGTTCCGCTCGGTGGTCCGCGCTGCGGTGCGCGATCGCCTGCGCGGTCCGCGCGCCGCGCTGTTGCTCAGCGGCGGCCTCGACTCGTCGGCGCTCGCGGTGGAGGCGAGTGCCTTCGGCGACGTGCGCGTGCGTGCGCTCACGGCGTCGTGGGATCGGCTGATCGACGACGACGAGGGGACGTTCGCGCGCGCGGTCGCTGAGGCGACGGGGCTCGAGCACGAGGTCGTGGCGTACGCGCCGGCGGAGGGGCTCGCGAGTTCCGACGGCGAGGCATCCTCCGGCGCCACCGCGATGCAGGCGACTGACGCGGCGGAGGCGGTCGACGCGTTCATCACGCCCGAACCCGTGCCCGATGTCGAGGCGCGCATCTGGCGCGCACAGGCGGCGCGCCTCGCGCGGAAGGCGCCGATCGTGCTCAACGGCGAGGACGTCGACGCGCTGCTGTCGCCGCCGCCCCTGCTCGCGCAGCTGCGCCGTGAGGGGTTCGGCGCGACGGCGGGCGCGTGGCGCGCCTACCACCGGGCGACCGGCCGTCGACCGTGGATCGGCCTGCGGCGCAGCATCCCGGGAATCGACGCGTGGCGCGAGCGGCGCGGGTCCGTCGCTCCGGAGTGGCTGTTGCCCGCGAGTGCGCGGCTCGGTGCGGGCACGATGCTGCGCTCGAGCGGCGCCACGCGCGGGTCGGTCGGCGCGTTGGGTGGCGCGTTGGGTGGCGCGGACGAGTTCGCGGAGCATCCACGTGCCCAGGCCGTGCGCGCGCTCACGCGGCCGATCTGGGACGCGACCTGCTGGCTTGACGATCCGGGCATGAGCGGCGCCGATGTCGTGGTGCTGTTGCCGTTCATGGATCCGCGCGTGATCGAGTTCTGCTTCGCCCTGCCGCCGGTGCCATGGCTCCAGCGCAAGCATCTCATGCGACGCGCGTATCACGACCGCCTGCCCGCGACGGTCGTGGAGCGAGTCAAGACGCCGCTGCGGGGCTACTACGAGGCCCGGGTCCGCGCTTGGCGCATGGCCGGGGCGCATGCGCCGTTGCCGGCCGCGGTGGACGAGTGGGTGGACATGCCGCGCTGGCGCGCCGCGCTCGCGCGCACCGACGACGCCGACGCGGTGTTCGCAGCATGGCGTGTGCTCGAGCTCTCGCGTTGGCTCGGGCAGCCGACAGGCCGATGATGCTGCGCTACTCGCTTCACGGACTCGTGGTCGAGTCGTCGCATCCACTCGCGGGAGTCCCCGCGATGGAGACCGAGCGCGCGGCCGACGTGGTGGTGCGTTTCGGCGCGCGACCGGACGAGGCGAGCGCTTGGAGCGAGTCCCTCGTGCGCGTCGTGCACGCGAGCGATCGACTGAGTGGCGCCGCGCCAGTCCTCATCGCCGACCGGCCGCACACCGACGAGACGCTGAGGTTACGGTACGCCGAGGGGATCCGCTTTCACGTGTCGCCACGCGGTGATGCCGTCTGGTGCGACTGGGTCGCGCCACTCACCGAGGCGGATGCGGTGACATATCTGCTCGGTCCGGTGATCGGCGTGGTGTTGCGCCGTCGCGGCGTGCTCGCGATCCATGCGAGCGCGGTCGTGATCGCGGGCGGTGCCTGGGCGCTGCTCGGTCCCGGAGGTTCGGGAAAATCGACGCTCGCCGCGGCGTTCGCGTATGCCGGCCTGCCCGTGCTCACCGACGACATCCTCGCGCTGCGGCGCGAGGGCGAGAAGTGGATGGCCTTGCCCGCGCACCGCGGCATCCGACTGTGGGAGGATTCGGCGAGGCTCGTCGCCGAGGAGGGCGGTGCGTTCCCCGAGATCTCGCCGACGTGGCCGAAGCGCGACCTCGACCTCGCGCGCCACGAGCTGCCGATCGCGCACCTTCCCGTGCCACTGCGCGGGGTGCTCGTGCTGGAAGACTACGGTGCGCTCGGCGTGCCGCCGGCGGTCGAGGCACTCAAGCCGACGGCCCTGCTCGTGGAGCTGGTCGCGAACGTCTACGTGAACTATCTGGCGTTTCCCGCGGAGCTTGCGGGTGAACTCGGGGAGCTCAGGGAGCTCGCGTCGAGGGTGTCGGGCTGGAAGCTCTGGCCCGGAGCGGGTGCGGCTGGCCTGCGGAGCACAGTGGAGCGGGTTGCGGCGATTGCGGGTCGAACGGTATAACGACAGTGTCAATAATCAAGACATTTCGTTGAATCGCCCCTTCGTGCGCCTTCACTTCCGGTCCCGATCGGTCAATACTCCGTGTGCTAGGACCGCATCACGCCGCTGGCGGCTCGCGACTCCGGTGATCCGGAGCCGAGGCCGTATACCTCGCCCGCCTGTCGAGATTCGGGTCCGGTACCGAACTCACACAGGCTCGTCTGAATGGTAGGACGGATGGATGGCGGTTCGAACATGACGCGCACCGGGTGACACCCGCCGTTCCGGCGCGGTCGTCTCGGTGCCGCAGTGAACAGGAGTGCGAATGGACCGAGTCCAGGACCCGCAGGTGAGCATGACCGCGCGAGGCGCGGACTACACGACGCCGCAGCTCAAGCGATTGGGTGCCGCGACGGAGATGACCAAGCAGCGCGTGATGTCCGGCGAGATGGACGGCGGCGCGAACAACTCGCGCACGGGCTGATCGCGCCGCGCACTCGCGGCGCGCCGCGATGGATCACATGACGGAGCGCATGACGGAGCGCGTCGCACCCGCGACGTTGGCGGCTTGGTGCGGATTCGCGCTCAGTGAAGGACCGAGCCCGCCGCCCGCTGCGCCCGTCGACGCGCGCGACTCGGGCGAGACGGCGCGAGTGCTGATCGCCAACCGGCTGGCACCGGCTGTGAGCCGCGCCCTCGCCGCTCACAAACTCACCGCCGATTCCGGTGCGCCCGCCCATGCGTTCGCACCGGTGCTGCACGCCGAGGCTCGGCGCGCGGCCGAGCATTCGCTGGTCGCGCTCGCGGGCCTCCGCGAGATCGCCGACTTACTCGACGCCGCGGGCATCCGCTGGATGCTCTGGAAGGGCCCCGCGCTCGCGATGCAGGTCTGGGGCGACGCGACGCGTCGCGACTTCACCGATCTCGACGTCGTGGTCCTCCCCGAGGACCTCGCGGTCGCGCGCGCCGCGCTCGAGCGCGCGGGGTGGCGCGCGCGTGATGCGATGCCACCGCGCGCCGAGCGCGCGATCCACGCGGGCAGCGGTGCGTACCCACTGGAACGCGCCGGCCGACCGCTGCTCGAGCTGCACTGGACCTTCTCCGGGACGAACTATCCCGCGGTGGCCTCGGTCGCCGAGGTGCTCGCGCGCGCCGAGCACCTCACGATCGCCGGCCGCACGATCCTCACACCGAGCGGCGCCGACGCGTTGCTGCTGCTCGCATTGCACGCGACCAAGCACGGCTGGTCGCAGGCGGAGGAGGTGCTGTCGTTCGCACGTCTCGCATCTCGCGACCCCGCCGCGCTGGGTGAGGCGTCCGTCCGCGCCGCCATCGCTGGTGTGCCGCGCGCGATGGCGCTCGCGGTCGAGCTCGCGGAACGGCTCGCATCACCGGGCGCGACCGGAGGGCAATCGCGCGGCGCGCACACCATGGACGCGGGTGGCGAGACGGGCGTGATGGTGGAAGCCTGCCTCGCCCGGATGTGCGCGGGAGACGGCGCGTGGCGGCAGACGCACGCGTGGACGCGCTCGTGGATCTCGCGGCCGTCGGACCGTGCGCGCTACTACGCGAGCGCGCTGCTGCGCCCCACGCCGCAGGAGTGGAAGTGGCTCCGCCTGTCTGAGCCGTTCGTGCCGTTGTACCCGCTCGTGCGCATCGCGCGGCTCGTGCAGCGGCTGCTGCGCGGCGTCAGACGTTGAAAAGTCAGACGCTGAACGTCAGTCGTTGATCGTCACACGTTGAAGCGGAAGAGCAGCACGTCGCCGTCCTTCACGACGTAGTCCTTACCTTCGGCGCGCACCGCGCCCTTCTCCTTCGCGCCCTTCCAGCCGCCGAGGGCGATGAAGTCCTCGTAGCCCACCGTCTCGGCGCGGATGAAGCCGCGCTCGAAGTCGGAGTGGATCACGCCCGCCGCCTGCGGCCCCGTGTCGCCCTTGTGGATGGTCCAGGCGCGGACCTCCTTCTCGCCGGCGGTGAAGTAGGTCTGCAGGCCGAGCAGGTGATAGCCGCCGCGGATGAGGCGGTCGAGTCCGGCCGACTCGAGCCCGAGCGACGACAGGAACTCGGCGCGGTCCTCCGGTGCGAGGTCGGCGAGTTCCATCTCGATGCGGGCCGAGAAGGTGACGACCTCGGCGGGCTCGTGATCGGCGGCGATCGCGGCGCGCAGGGCCTTCACGTGCGGGCCTTCCTCGCCGGTCAGCTCGGAATCGGTGACGTTCGCGGCGTAGAGGATCGGCTTGAGCGTGAGGAGCTGCAGCGGCTTCAACAGCGTGCGCTCCTCGGCGGTGAGCGCGACATGCCAGAGCGCCTTGCCGTCGGCGAGCGGGGCGTGCGCCTTCTCGAGCGCGGCGG
>JAYTNC010000529.1:0-4279 GCA_043748515.1 Gemmatimonadota bacterium
GCCGCCGGCCGCACGTCGTGGATCCCGGCGACCGACTTGCCCGCCTGCCAGTAGTCGGTCGAGACGTCGGACGAACTCATCGACTTCTTGAGCCGCCGCACCGAGTTGAGCGCGTACCAGGTGCGCATCCAGTGCTTGGTGCGCCGTCCCTTCAGCATCCACTTCGCGAACGGGCCCGCGCCCGTGCCGAGCTTGTCGATGTACGCGTTGCGGATCACCGCCACCGGCACGCCCGTGAGCCGCTCGGTGAGCACGATGTCGTCCTCGCCCGAATCGACGATCGCCTGCTTGTAGGCGTCGCTCGCCTTGCATTCGGTGGTCGCGATGAACCGCGTGCCGAGCTGCACCGCCGCGTAGCCCATCCGCAGGTGCCGCGTGAACTCCTCGGGTGTGCCCACGCCGCCCGCCGAGACGATCGGCACGCCGAAGGGCGCGAGTTCGTCGTAGAGCGCCTCGGGCGACTTGCCGCCGGCGTGCCCACCCGCGCGCGCGTTCACCGCGACGAGTCCGTCGACGCCGCCGTCGATCCCCTTCTGCGCCCACTTCCGCTCGGTGACGTCATGATAGACCACGCCACCCACCGCATGCACCTTCTCGCACACCCACTTGGGATTGCCGAGCGAGGTGAGGAAGAAGCGCACGCCTTCCTCGAGCGCGATGTCGATCCAAAGTTCCATCCGCTCGCGGTAGAGCTTGTTGTTCCCCTCGATCAGCGCGTTGAAGCCGATCGGCTTCGACGTGATCGCCTTGATGAAGCGCAGCCCTTCGCGGAAGTCGTGCCCGTGCACATAGGTGAGCGCGATCGGCTGCACGATCCCCAGCGCGCCCGCCGCGCTCACGGCGGCGACGAGCTCGGGATTGGAGCAGGGGTACATCGGTCCGCAGATGAGCGGCACTTGCACGTGCGCGTGGCGCGTGAACGGCGTCTCCATCAGGTGTGCACCGCGGTCGCGGTGGTGGTCGCGTTCGCGGGTTCGTTCCGCTTCGCGCCCTTGTCCCGCACCGGCCCCAGCCGCCACGTCACGGTCGCGCGCGCGACCACGTCGTTCTCCCGGTCGAGACACTCGGAGATCACCTCGAAGTCCTGGTCGGTCGTGACCGTCGGCACGTTCACCCGGCTCACTGCGGTGATCGTCCCGCGCGCCTTCTTGAGGTAGACGATCGAGATGTTCGTCACGATCCCCCGGATCCCCTCGGGCAGTCCCGACATCATCGCGAGCCCGCTCGCCATCTCGGCGACGTTCATCAGCGCGATCGCGTGCACCGAGCCAAGGTGCTGCCGATTGGATCGCCGGTCGGGGATCTCGACTCGCGCGTGGCCGGGCTCGAGATGCCGGATGCGCGGGCCCACGGAGCCCGAATAGGGGACCATGCGCGAGAAGATCATCGCGAAGAGCCACTGGCCGCCGGGGAGTGGGCTCAGCTGGCGCCAGAGGCGCAGGAGTCGGGTGCCGGGTGCGGAGCGGTTCGACACTGGAAGAAGGCTGAAGGATGAAGGCGGAAAGGTAGCTGCGCTCCGGCGGGCCGTATCCCCCCCGAGCCTCCCGCAGCTAACCACTTTCAGTCTGCATCCTCCATCTTTCATCCCGTCGCACACCCCGGAGCCCGAATGCGCCACGCGCTCGCTGCCGCCCTGATCCTCTTCGCCACCCCGATGCTAGCCCAACTCCCGACCCCGCCCGTCGCGAAGAAGCACCCCGTCACGAGCACGCTCCACGGCGACCGGCGCGTGGACGAGTACGCCTACTTCAAGGACCGCACCCACCCCGAGACCATCCCGTACCTCGAGGCGGAGAACGCGTACACCGAATCGATGATGGCCCACACCAAGGAGCTGCAGCAGCAGCTCTACGACGAGATGCTCGGCCGCATCAAGGAGGACGACTCGCAGGCCCCCGTCCCGCGCGACGGCTGGTACTACTACTCGCGCACCGAGCGCGGCAAGGCGTATCCGATCTACGCCCGCAAGCGCGGCGCGCTCACCGCGCCCGAGGAGATCTACTTCGACCAGAACGCCGAGGCCGCGGGGCACGAGTTCTATCAGCTCGGCGGCATGGAGGTCAGTCCAGACCACAAGCGCCTCGCCGTGCTCGTCGACACCAACGGCTACGAGGACTTCACGCTGCGCGTGAAGGACCTCGAGAGCGGCCAGTGGCTCCCCGAGAGCATCGAGAAGCTCAGCTGGGGGCTCGCGTGGGCGAGCGACAACAAGACGCTCTTCTACATGACGCCCGACTCCGCCAAGCGCGGCGACCGCGTCTGGCGGCACACCGTCGGCACGCCGCGCACCGCGGACGTGAGCGTGTATCAGGACACCGACGTCCTGTTCAACGTCAATGTCCACCGTTCGCGCAACGGCGAGTGGATCCTGATCTCCAGCGGGTCGTTCACGTCGAGCGAATGGCATGTGATCCCCGCCGACCGTCCCGCCACCGCGCCGCGCCTGATCGCCGCGCGCCGCCCGGACGTGGAGTACGAGGTCGAGGCAGGGGAGCGCGTCTTCTTCATCCTCACCAACGAAGGCGCGAAGGACTTCAAGGTGATGGTGACGCCCGTCGCCTCGCCGGAGCGCGGCGCCTGGGCCGAGTGGCTTGCGCATCGTCCGGGCGTGTTCGTCGAGGGCGTCATGCCCTTCAAGCGCCACGTCGCGGTCATCGAGCGGCGCGAGGGGCTTCGTCGGTTGCGCATCACTGCGCTCGACGGCGGCGCCACGCACGACGTCAGCTTCCCCGAGGCAGCGTACGGAGTGTTCCCCGGCTCCAATCCGATGTACGACGCGACGCGGGTGCGCTTCACCTACAGCTCGCTCGTCACGCCCAACACCGTCTTCGATTACGACATGGATACGAAGTCGCGTGAGCTCCTCAAACGCGACGAGGTGCTCGGCGGCTACGATCCCGCGCAGTACGAGGTCGAGCGACTCTATGCCACCGCGCGCGACGGCACGAAGGTCCCGGTCTCGCTCGTGCACCGGAAGGGTGTCGCGCGCGACGGCAAGGCGCCGCTGCTGCTCTACGCGTACGGCTCGTACGGCTCGACCACCGAGCCCACCTTCAACTCGCAGCGCTTCTCGCTCGTCGACCGCGACTTCACCTACGCGATCGCGCATGTGCGCGGCGGACAGGAGATGGGACGCGGTTGGTACGACGACGGCAAGATGCTCCGGAAGATGAACACCTTCACCGACTTCATCGACGTCGCCGACCACCTCGTGAGGGAGGGCTACACCTCACGAGACCGGCTCGTCGCCAACGGCGGAAGCGCCGGCGGCCTGTTGATGGGCGTCGTCGCCAACCTGCGCCCCGAACTCTTCAAGGTCATCGTCGCCGACGTACCGTTCGTCGACGTGATCAATACGATGCTCGACGCCAGCATCCCGCTCACCGCGCAGGAGTGGGAGCAGTGGGGCAATCCGAACAAGCCCGACGAGTACCGTTACATGCGGCAGTACTCGCCGTACGACAACGTCGCGGCGAAGGCGTACCCGCGGATGCTCGTGACGAGCGGGCTCAACGACTCGCGCGTCGCGTACTTCGAGCCCACCAAGTGGGTCGCCCGCCTTCGCGCGATGCGCACCGACGCGAACCCGCTGCTGCTCAAGATGCACATGGGCGCCGGACATGGCGGATCGTCGGGACGATACGAACGGCTCAAGGAGCAGGCGTTCCGCTACGCGTTCATCGTCGATCAGGTGCGGGCGGGGTTGGTGCAGTAGCCTGTTCTGCCGGCAACTGCGTTCACCACAGAGGGCACAGAGACCACAGAGAGGTGCGGAGAACTGCAGTACCGGAGGGGGTGTGGAGGCGAGATCCCGCCCCCATACCCCCTGAGAGTCCGTTGCGGTTCTCCGTCGGTCTCTGTGCCCTCTGTGCCCTCTGTGGTGAATGCCGTTGCCGTCCCCCAAACCCACGGAGCGTCGACTACGTTTACCTCCCGTGATCACCCTTCTCGCCGCTCTGCAGGCGCTCCTCGCCCTCACGCTCGCCAAGCGCATCGCCGGCGGGCGCACCCGCCGCCCCGCCGAAGCGCCGATCCCCGACGGCATCGACGCCCCCTCGCTCACGATGGTCGTCGCCTGCCTCAACGAGGCCCGCCGCATCGGCCCCTGCCTCGAGGGCCTGATCGCGCAGGGCCGCCCCGTCACCGAGATCCTGATCATCGACTCGGGCTCCACCGACGGCACCCGCGAACTCATCGCCGCCGCAGCCGCACGCGACCCGCGCATCAAGCTCGTCACCGACCCGCCACTCGCCGCGGGCTGGATCGGCAAGGCCTGGGC
>JAYTNC010000530.1:0-5725 GCA_043748515.1 Gemmatimonadota bacterium
CTCGGCGTCGAACGTGCCGTTCGAGTATCAGGCACTCTATCACCTGAATCCGGTCGCGGTGTTCCTCGAGGGACTGCGCGCCTCGCTGCTCGGCACCGCGATGCCCGAGACGCGCCATGTGGTGAGCGCCCTGCTCACGACCGTCGTGTTCCTCGTGCTCGGCAGCGTGATCTTCCGCCGGCTCGAGCGCCGCTTCGCCGATGTCATCTAGTCCTCCGTCGTCCGCGAGTGGCGCGCGTGGCGCGCGCGGCGCGATCGCCGTCGAGGCCTCCGGGCTCGGCAAGCGCTACCTGCTCTCGCAACAGGCGCGCGCGACCACGCTCCCCGAGCGCGCGGCGCAGTTGCTGCGCGCGCCCTTCGGCCGCGGCGCCACCGAGGAGCTCTGGGCGCTGCGCGACGTGGCGTTCTCGATCCCCGCCGGCAGCGCGGTGGGGATCATCGGACGCAACGGCGCCGGCAAAAGCACGCTGCTCAAGATCCTCTCGCGCATCACGCCGCCCACCACCGGCGAGGTGCGACTGCGCGGACGCGTCGGCTCGCTGCTCGAGGTGGGCACGGGCTTCCACCCCGAGCTCACGGGTCGCGAGAACATCTTCCTCAACGGCGCGATCCTCGGCATGCGGCGGCGCGAGATCGCCG
Source organism: Gemmatimonadota bacterium (assembly GCA_043748515.1). Taxonomy (GTDB): domain Bacteria; phylum Gemmatimonadota; class Gemmatimonadetes; order Gemmatimonadales; family Gemmatimonadaceae; genus Pseudogemmatithrix. The sequence goes on from JAYTNC010000530.1 coordinate 640, forward strand.
CGAAGTTCGACGAGATCGTCGCGTTCGCGGAAGTGGAGCGGTTCCTCGAGACGCCGGTGAAGCGTTACTCGAGCGGGATGTACGTCCGGCTCGCGTTCGCGGTCGCGGCGCATCTGGAGCCCGAGATCCTCGTGGTGGACGAGGTGCTCGCCGTGGGCGACGCCGAGTTCCAGCGGAAGTGTCTCGGGAAGATGGGCGAGGTGGCGAGCGGCGGGCGTACGGTGATCTTCGTGAGTCACTCGATGCAGGCGGTCTCGGCGCTCACGCAGCGCGTGCTGCTGCTCGAGAAGGGATCGTGCCTGTTCGACGGCGCGACGGCGGAGGGGATCGCGCGGTACCGTGCGCTGCAGGGCGGCGGCGAGGTGCGGGCGGGGGAGTATCGTGCGCCGGACGTCGAGGCCGGCGGCGGCGCCGGCGCGAGCGCAGCGCGGGCGCGCGCCGCGCGGAACCGCGTGCGCGCCGCGCGCGTCGTGACGAGCGACCCCGCGGGGGTGCACCGCTGCGGCGAGCCGCTGCGACTCGAGTTCGAGCTCGACGTCCCCGAGCCGACGAACACGCTCTGCTTCTCGTGCAAGCTCGTGGACGGCGAGGACCGGAACATCGTGCATCTCTGGTGCTTCGACGCGGCGGCGCGGTTCCGTCGCGAGGCGGGTCGCTACACGCTGCGGTTCGAGGTGCCGCGCGCGCGGCTCTTCCAGGGCGCGTACACCGTGCGCGCCTACCTCAGCGACCGCCGCACCAACACGATGTTCGAGGAGCTCAACGACATCTGCCCGTTCGAGGTGACCATGGACGGTGTCGCGCGCGACGACTACGCGTGGAGCGCGGGTGACTGCGCGTATGTGGAGAGCGCGGAGTGGGTGCTCGTGCGCGAGGGTGACGGCGAGGGTGACGGCGAGGGTGACGGCGAACGCAGCGAACAGCGCGGCACGGTGTCGCCGTGAGCGCGCGCACGCCGCGGGTGCTGATCGTGAGCTTCATCGCCACGCCGGGCGGGGCGCACAATCTCTGGCGTCACTTCGTCATGGATCCCCTGATCGACGACGCGCTCGAGCTGCACGTGCTCGCGCCGCGCGCGTATCGCGACGCCGATCCCGCCCCGTTCGCCGACGGCCGCGTCGCCTTCCACGCGCTCACCGAGCTCACGCCCCCGCCCTTCAGGGAGCGGGTGCTGCGCCGGATGATCGGCCTCGAGGTGCCCGAGCAGACGCGCTGGCGCACGCGGCTCGACGCGATCGCACCCGACCTCGTGTTCTTCAACCTCGCCGGCATGGGCGACATGAACTGGTGCGTGCCGGCCGGCGAGGCCTGCGCGTCACGCGGCACGCCGTACTGGCTCGTGCTGCAGCACGCGCACGAGGACTACCACTTCGTCGACGACGACCGCACCGACGCGGCGCTCGCCCTCGCGCGCGCGGCGCGGCGCGTGCTCACGGTGAGCGGTCGCAACCACCGCGCACTCGAGCGCGCGCTCGGCACCGCCCTCGCGAACGTCGAACCGGCGGTGAACGGCGTCACCGCGGCGACCCTCGCCGGCGGCGAGCGCACCATGCGCGAGCACCCGGTGCACACGAAGGGCCCGGTGCGCCTGCTCTGCCTCGCACGCTTCGATCCCGCCTACAAGGGGCAGGATCTTCTCCTTGAGGCGCTCGCCGCGCCCGAATGGCGCTCGCGCGAGTGGGTGCTCACGCTGCAAGGCGGCGGCACGCATGCGCGCCTGCTCGAGCGCCTCGCGCGCTCGCACGGCTTCGACGGGTCGCGTGTGGCGATCAAGCCGCACAGCGACGACGTCAGCGCGGCCTTCGCGGGCGCGGACCTGCTCGTCTTCCCGTCGCGGTCGGAGGGCTCGCCCTTCGCGCTCGTCGAGGGCATGGCGCATGGCCGGCCGGCGGTGGTGACGCCGGTGGGGGGCAACGACGAGCTCGTGCTCGAGGGTCGCACCGGCTGGGTCGCGAACGCCGTGACCGTGGAGGCGCTGCAGGCCGCGCTCTCGCGCGCCTGGGTCGCGCGCGCGGCGTGGCCGGTGGCGGGTCACGCGGCGCGCGAGCATGTGGTGAAGCGCTGGGGGCTTGGCGAGCCGCATCGGCGGCTGCTGGCGAACATCCGGGCCGATGTGAGCGGGACTGCTGGATGAAGGCTCGAAGGATGAAAGTCGAAAGATGGCGCCTCCGGGAGTCTCCTTCCGGGCACGAATCCCGGCGTTGATATCTTTCAACCTTCATCTTTCCACCTTCATCATCCCAGTGCCCCCCGATACTCTCCCTCCCTCCATCGATCGCGTTCTCGCCCGCTTCGCCGCCATGGGACGCGAGGAGAAGATGCAGTCGCTGGTCGCCTACGCGAAGAAGCTCGAGCCGCTCCCCGAGCGTCTCGCCCTGCTCGACCGCGCCGCGTACACGGTGCCCGAGTGCCAGACGCGCGTCGACGTCTTCCCCGAAGTGCACGGCGGCACGCTGCACTTCTACGCCGACGTGAACGTGCGCCAGTCGCCGACGATCGCGGCCTTCCTGTCGATCGTCTTCAGCGCGGTGAACGGCGAGCCGCCGGCCACGACGCTCGCGATCCCCGACGATTTCGTGCAGCGCATGATGCAGGGCCTTGGCCTCAGCGCACGCGAGACCGGCCTCACCGCGATGGTCGCACGCCTCAAGCGTCACGCGCGCGAGGCACAGTCCACGCTCTAACGACCGCAGTGCATCTTTCCGCCTTCATCCTCCCACCTTCATCCGAAAATCATGTCCGCCAAGCCCCAGAGCGCCCAGAGCCACGCCGCCTGGACCCCGATCTTCCATTACGTCGCGTCGCCCATCACGCTCCTCGCCTTCCTGCACCTCACGTGGGGCGCCGTCAGGAACCCGACCAACATGAACATCGGGTGGGCGCTCTACGCCTTCGCGATCGCCAGCGGCGTCTTCGCCTCGCGCATCATGGCGCTGCGCGTGCAGGACCGCGTGATCCGGCTCGAGATGCGGCTGCGGCTCAAGGAGATCCTGCCGGCTGCGCTCGCCTCACGCATCCACGAGCTCAAGGTGAAGCAGCTCGTCGCGCTGCGGTTCGCGGGCGACGCCGAGATGCCGGCGCTCGTCGAGCGGACGCTCAAGGGCGAGTTCGCCTCGCAGAAGGAGATCAAGCTGGCGATCAAGGACTGGCAGGCGGACTACCTGCGCGCCTGAGCCGGGCCTGCGCTGGGCTGGCGCCGTGAGGGACCCGAGGGTCGGGTCTCCTTGACGGCGACCAGTGTGCAGGAGTATTACTAAGTATGTCCGCCGCCCGCCCGCTCGCGCGCATCAGCATGACCATCCCGCCCGACGTGCTCCGGCGGGCCGACCGCATCGCCAAGCGCGAGGGCCGGTCGCGCAGTTGGGTGCTCACCGAGGCCGTGCGGCGTCTGGCGGAGCCGGCGCCCGCCCCGCCGCCGCGCCTGGACGATTCGCGGCGCGGGATGCTCCGGGCGGACCTCGCGCTGTCGCCCACTGAGCGCGTCCTCGCCGCCGAACGGACGGCGCGCGAAGTGCCGGTCCGTCCGTTCGCCTCGCTGTTCGTCACCTTCGACCGCTTCGAGGACTATCTCGAATGGAAGCGCCGCGAGACACTCGGGGCCCGGTAGGTCCGCCGTTCCGCACCGAGCTGGCCGAGGTCTGCTGGCGGCTCAACCAGGCGGGGGCGCGCTATCTGGTGGTCGGGGCGCGCGCACTGCAGTTGTGGGGCAGTGCCCGCGCCACCCGCGACATCGACATCCTCATCGAGCCCACCGAGGCCAACGCGCAGCGCGTGCTCGACGCGCTGGCGACCACGGGCTTCGGCTTCGCCAAGGAATGGGCGGCCGCGGAGGTCGCGCGGAAGTTCGTGACGATCATCGGCGACTCGCCGCGCGTGGACATCCTCACGCTCGCGTGGAGCGTCCGGTACCGCGACGCGATCCGCGACGCGGCGCGCTTCGAGGTCGAAGGGGTCGAGATCCCGACGATCTCGCTCGACGACCTGATGGCATCGAAGCAGACCGGCCGGCCGCAGGATCTCGCGGACCTCGTGGTGCTCGAGGAGATCCGCCGGTTGCGCTAGGACGTCGGTCGAACCGACACCGCAGTGAAGTGCCACCTCTCACGATGTGATGGGGCGCAAGACGCGCTCCACATCACTCAGTGATACCCCTATCGACAGCGCATGAAAAGCGTCCCAGCGTGTACTCATGAACACGCGGCTCGCACTCCTCACCTTCGGCTCCGCAGCGACCCTGCTCGGGTCGAGCCTGACCGCACAGCCGCTGACGGGCAGCGGATGCTGAAGGCCACGGTCTCGGTCGCGCTGGTGATCCCGCCGGTCCTCCAGCTCCGCACCGACGGCACCCCGACGTTCGTCTCGCAGCGCGGCGACACCACCACCTGGAACGTGCGCTTGGAAGTGACCGCGAACCTCGAGTGGATGCTCAACGTCGCCGCACTCGACGAGGCCGGATCGCGCGTCGAGCTGCGCGTGAAGGACCACGACGGCCGCTGGCAGTCGCTCGGCACGGCGAGCGTGACCGTCGCGACCGAGGAGTCGCCGGCCGACTGGCGCCCCAAGGCGATCCAGATCCAGGTGATCGAGGCGGCCGGCCGGCGCGCGCCCGACCGGATCGCCGCCTACCTCGCGCCGAGCGATCGCTGAAACGATCGCTGAAACGATCGCCGAAGCGGGATTAGCCGCCCAAGAGCGCCTTGTGCCACGATTCCTGCGCCCGCAGCTCGAAACGCGCGCGGAACTCTCCGACGGTCGTCACCGTGAGATCGAACACGGTGGTCCCGCCGCTCACCTCGCGCATCTTCGACATCAGTTCGAACTGCGAGCGCGTGGTCCAGACCACCATACCGTTCGGGTCGCGGAAGTAGACGTTCCCGCCGCCCACCATCGACGTGCCGATCCCGTCCTCCATCTTCTGCAGCAGGCGGAAGAGCCCGTCGACGGAGCAGCCCGACGCGCCGGACGTTCGCTCGTCGACGCCCACCGCGAGGAAGTACTCCTCGCGGAACTCGCGCGCGCAGGTGAGCGCGGCGCCGTGCGCCTTCCAGGTGAGCAGGTAGCCATCGACCGCGGCGAGCAGGCGCGG
>JAYTNC010000531.1:0-5169 GCA_043748515.1 Gemmatimonadota bacterium
CGTTCCCTCCGCGCGAGCCAAACGCTCGGTCGTTGTGCACGGTACCGTGCAAGTTGCCCGTCCCCCTCCCCGTCCCCCTCCCCGTCCCCGTCCCCGCGCACGGCCGTCCCGAACGTCGGTCAACGCATAAAGGGGCCGAGCTTTCGCTCGACCCCTCACGCCCCAGCCCCGGAAGGCCGGCATTCTCCCTACGCACGCGTTACGTCACGCGCGCGCTGCCAGTGACCTTACTTGCAGCTAGTGCCGCCCGGCTGGCCTTCGGAAAGACCGGTCGGCGTCGAGCTGCCAACACCAATGTCGCAGCTGGAACCGGTTGCGTTTGCATGCGTGGCGTTGGCCGACCAGCCCGTGGCGGTTACGGCCGTCATCGTAAGTGCGACGCCCGCCGAACCTGTAGGATTCGTGAAGCCGACGTACGTGTTGTTGTCCGAGAACCACGCTTCAGCGGCCGGGACCAGGTTCTTCAGGTCCGATTTCATGGCCGTGACGTACGCCTTCTTCTTCGTGTCAGCGAACTTCGGAATCGCGATCGCGGCCAAGATGCCGATGATGACGACGACGATCAAGAGCTCGATCAGGGTGAAGCCCTTCTTGTTCTTAAGCATTTATGCTCCGCGGGGGTGGGGGTGGTGCCTTGCTTGGTGCTCTCGGCGACCTACAAAGCAAGAAGTAAGCCAGTGCTACCGGAAGGCCCAAGGTGCTGCCGTGTATGGACTTGCGAATAGTGCCAATCGTCACAGTCCACCGTTCTGACAGAATGCGGCTAGGGTTCTGGCATTCTGCGGCGGACTCCGGAGGTCCCCGGCTTCTTGAGAAGGACCGGGACCCGGAGCCGAGCGTTCGACCGCGACACGGCCCCGCCGGCCCGATACCACCGGTTCCGGGCGTCGATCGTGTCGGTGGCGACCAGCGACGACTCGGCCTTCTGAAGGATCATTGCGAAGGCCTCCGCGGACAGGCCGCGCCCCAATCCGCTCAGCGCCTCCTTCCGGGCATCCGAGAGACGGCGCGACTCGAGCAGGCAGGCCGCCCGCCCGATCGAAGCGATCTCGGCCTCCGGCCGCTTGGCGAGCACCGCCTCATACAGCGGGAGCGCCTCAGGGCAGCGGTCGTCGAAGTGCAGCACGCGAGCCAGCGAGAGTTCCAGCAGGTCGTAGCCGGGAAAGAGCGAATCGGCCGCGCGCAGGTGCGTCTCCGCGCGGGACCAGGACCCCGCGGAGCCGAAGAGCTCGCCCAGCGCGTGCTGCGCGCGGAAGTTGTTCGGCGCGTCGACCGCCGTCGTGGCAAAGAGCGTCGGATTGTCGGCCCATACCAGCTGACGCTCGGCGCTCCGCACCACCCCCGCGACGAGCACCAGCCCTGCGACCGCCGGCACCGCGACCCGCACCCAGCGAGCCGGGAAGCTCCTGATGCGCGGCCAGGCCAGCTCGATCGCCCGCCCGGCGAGCAGGGCGATCCCGACGCTCGGGAGGAAGAGTGTGCGTTCCGCGATCAGCACCCCGGTCGGGATCATGATGTTGGAGATCGGCCCCATGGTGAGCCCGATCCAGAGCAGCGCGAACGCCACCACTCGGTCGCGGCGCCACCCGTAGATGAAGATCGCGGCGACAACGACCAGCCACGCCGCTCCCGCCAGATGACCGAGCGCCGGCGAGGTGAGCAGCGGCACGGCCGGCGGCGAGTAGTCGGCGTAGAGCTCGACCGGCCACCAGAAGAGCCGCACGAACTCTGGGACGAGCGCGAGCATCACCCAGATCCGTTCGCCCAGGCGCAAGCCGTCGAGCGCCGGATGCGGCGAGTCGCCCGCGAAGCCCTGCAGGACAGCGTAGCGGACCAGCAGATACGCCAGCGTCACGAGCACGAGCAGGCGCACGAGCAGCCAGAGATGCGTGCGCGCACCGGCGTCGGAGGCGAGGCCCCGGCCGCGAAGCGCGAGTTCGGCCATCAGCAGGAGCGCGGGCAACACGATCCCGTGCTCCTTGGTCAGCAGGGCCCAGACGAAGCAGGCGACCACGATCGCCGCCGTCCGCGCGCGCAGCGCCCCCGCCTGCCGGTCGCGCACGTAGGCCGTGAGCGCGAGCAGCATCGGGATCGCCGTGAGCATCTCCGACTGTCCCACCACGTTCGCCACGGCCTCGACGTGCACCGGATGCGCAGCCCACGCGAGCGCCCCCGCGAGGGCCGCGCCCTGCGGCAGGAAGGTGCGCAGCAGCCCAAGCACCGCGAGCGCACTCGCCGCGTAGAGCGCCACGTTCACGAGGTGGAACGGGAAGGCGCTCCCGTTCCCCACGGCCGACTGCAGCGCGTACGCGAGCACCGTGAGCGGACGGTAGAGCGAGTTGCCGCGCGACGGTCCCCAATACGAGTCCGTCAGGTAGGCCCAGGGCGAGTGCAGTCCCGTGACCATCGGATTCTCGACGATGATCGGGATGTCGTCGTAGGCGAACAGATTCCCGAGGCCCGACACGGAGGCCGCGAGCGCGACGAGCAGCACGAGGAGCATGCTCACTCGCGGGCCGTCGCGTTCCCAGGTCTCTTGCCACCCGCCCGTCATCGACCGGTCATCGGACGAGGTTGTACCGGAGAATGTGCCCGATCGCCGCGACGCCGTCGCGCCAGCCGATCTTCTTGCCCTCGGCGTAGGTGCGGCCCGAGTACGAGATCGGGACCTCGTAGATCCGCGCCTTGGCCTGGGCGAGACGCGCCGTCACCTCGGGCTCGAAGCCGAACCGGTCGGAGGTGAGGTGCAGCGGCCGTGCGATCTCGCCGCGGATCGCCTTGTAGCACGTCTCCATGTCCGTGAGGTTCAGGTTCGTCATCATGTTGCTGAACGTCGTGAGCACGTTGTTGCCGACCGCGTGCCAGAAGTAGAGCACCCGGTGCGGACCGCCGAGGAAGCGCGACCCGAAGACCGCGTCGGCGCGGCCGTCGATGATCGGCTCCAGGAGGGCGGGCCAGTCGGCGGGGTCGTACTCGAGGTCGGCGTCCTGCACGATCACCACGTTCCCCGTGCTCGCGGCGAGCGCGGTGCGGATCGCCGCGCCCTTGCCGCGGTTCACGGCGTGGAACTCGAGCACGTCGATCCGGCCGGCCTGCTTGAGCTCCTGCAATCGCTCGCGCGTGCCGTCGGTCGAGCAGTCGTCGACGCAGATCACCTGCGTCCGCACCGGGACGGCATGCACCTCGTCGAGGATGCGATCGATCGTGTTGCGCTCGTTGTAGACCGGGATCAGCACGGAGAGCACGAGGTCGGCGGCCGGGAGCGGGGTCCTGCCACGGATGCGCGGCGGCGGCGCGCCGGTCGACGAGGGGGTCAGCGAGTTCATGGCTGTTTGATCCAGAGGGTGCGCACCGGGTTCCCCGGCGGTGAAACGTCGACGGGCGTGCGCGTGCCAGCAAGTCGCGCCGCCCGCAGGGCCTCGTAATAGGGCCCCGCCTGCATCACCACATACACCGCGGGCCGGAACCGCCGGTCGATCCGTTCGAGCTCCGCCGTCCGGTCGGCGGTCGTCTTGTCGCGCACATGCTCGCGCGTCGTGAGGATCTCCACCGGCAGCACCTGCAGGCCCGTGTAGAGCGCGAGCATCGGTGCGAGTTCGGCGGCGATCAACCGCCCCTCGAAGGTGCGGTCGTCGTTGATCTGCCGCACGAAGCGCATCCCGGCGACGGTCATCTCGCGCGACGCGCGCGACTCCCAACCGAGCGCGAGCCCGCGCACGTTGTAGGTCTCGTGCCCGGCCGCGAGCGCGGTCACGAGCGCGAGCACGGCGGCGGCGGCGCGCGCTTGGCCGCGCGCGCGCAGCGCCTGCACCACCGTCGCGGCCCCGGCGAGCGCCACGAGCACGATGAGCGGCCAGACGACCCAGAGAAAGCGGTCAACCAAGAAGGGCCATCCGATCACGGCCACGAGGTAGCCGAAGAGCGCGAGGCTCGTCACCGGGGCCCGGCCGCGCGGCGCGAGCGCGACGAGGCCCGCGCCGAACACGGCCGTCGCGAGCGCCGCCGCGAGGTGACGCGTCGGGCCGTCCACGAGCGGCGAGACGAAGACCCCGATCATCGCCCACGTCGCCGCGAGGTTCTTCGCCACGACCTCCATGAAGAACGGGAAGCCGCCGGTCTTGTATCCCTCCACCACCCACTCGAGGTAGGGACCGTACGAGCCGCGCAACTCGTCGGGGAACGTCGGGATCGCCGCCCAGACGAAGAGCTGCCAGGGCATCAGCAGGAGCACGGTCGCCGCGGCGAACACGAGCGTCTCGCGCCAGCGCCGCTCGCGCAGCAGCAGGAGCACGCCTGCGATCAGCACCACGCCACCCAGCGTGCGCACGAGCACGAGCAGCGCGACGAGCAGCGCCGCGAGCAACGCGCGTCCCAGTCCACCCTCGCGCACCAAGCGCTCCGTCACCAGCAGCGCCGGCAACAGCAGGAGGAGGAACAGCGGTTCCGAGAGCAGGAGATTCGTCAGCAGGAGCACGGGCACGGTGACCGTCGCGAACACCGCACCGCCCAGCGCGACCCACCAGCGCAGCCCGAACAGCCGCTGCCCGAGCGCGACGCAGGCGGCGCACGCCGCCGCGATCACGACCGGATTGATGAGCTTGAACCACCCGATGTTCGCCGGGAACGCCGGCGCCACCTTCCACACCGCCGCCAGCAGCATCGGCCAGACGGGCGGGTAGTGGATCGCCGGCGGCGTGCCCGGCAGATGCGGATACACATACCCCTGCCCCTCGGCCAACGCCTTCGCCGTGAGCAGGTAGATGCCGTCGTCGTTGAAGACGCCGATCGGATCGGCGGTCATGGTCGCGAGCGCGGCGAGGAGCGCGACGAGCGCCGCCACCCAGAGCGCGCGGCGTTCGAGGAACGCCACGAGACCGTCGGGCGCACCGGTGGCGCGGGCCTCAGACGCAGGTGCGCTCACGCCTCGACCCCGTAGCGCGCGAGCTTGCGATGCAGCGTCGACGGGTCGATCCCCAGCACCTCGGACGCGCGCGTCTTGTTCCCCTGCTCCGAGTGCAGCACGAACTGGATGTACGCGCGCTCGATCGTCTCGAGCGTCGGGTTGGCCGCCGCGCGCTCCGCCATCAGCGGCTCGCTGCGCCGTTCCGTCACGCGCTCCGGCAGTCCGCCCACGCCGATGATCTCGCCCGGCGTGAGGATCACCGCGCG
>JAYTNC010000532.1:0-1980 GCA_043748515.1 Gemmatimonadota bacterium
CGTGACGATCGCCACGACGGCGTTGATCTTGATCAGCGACGCGGCCTGCGCATGGATGCGGCGTCCGGTGGAGGGGCAGGTGCGGAACTGGCCGGCGGAGTTCGCGGGGGCGGTCACGGTTCATCTCCCCGCAGGATGGTGGCCGTCGCGTTGTCCGCGACCGGTGTGCCGTTGACGTCGACGACGATCATGCGGCCGACCATCGTGTGGTGGCCGATGCCGCAGAACTCGTTGCAGATGATCCGGAAGTCGCCGGAGGCCGACGGCGTCACGCGCAGGCCGTAGTCGTAGCCGGGCGAGACCGCGAAGTTCACGTTGATCGGATACAGGCTGAAGCCGTGGTTCACGTCGAGCGCCGAGAGGTGGAGCGTGTACTCCTTGCCCTTCTCGAGCTGGATGATCGGATACCACTGGAACGACATCGCGGTGAGGTAGATGTCGCTGCCGGCCGGCGGCGCGACGATCGGGATGCCTTGATCCTCACCGATCTTGTACTGCGCGGCGAACGCGACCGTGCGCGCGTAGAACGCCTTGGGATCGACCTTGCGACGGATGCCGGACGGGTTCTGTCCGCCCTTCCAATGCCAGAGCGGCATCATCGCGAACAACACCATGCACCAGCCGAACGCGATCGCCACCCAGATCTTCTCTGCCTTGTGCGCGCGGCGCCACCAGACGCCGGGGACGGGGTCGAGCCCCGTGTGAACCTTGGTCAGCATGAATTCCTCACGGGAGCGTGGAGGTCGGCATGGAGAGGATCTCCCACATGCCCCAGCCGGTGTAGACGACGAACATCACGACGATGCCGGCGACGAGCAGCAGCCAGACATTGTCGAAGAGCCGCTGCATCAGCGGGATGGGCTCGGGGGTCCCGGACGGGTCGGTCGGATCCATCGTGTGCGCACTCCTTGCGGTCGTGGGGGCGAATTCGGCGCTTCCGTGTTGCAAATATCATGTCGATATGATAAATAACGCGCAAGATGACACTGCCCTCCGACCCCGGGACCGGCCGCTGATGCGGCGGGTCGAGGGCGCCGCCCGCGCAATCGTCCGCGCGCTCGACGCGGCCATGCACCGCGCCTACGGTTGGCGGGGCAATCCGCTGCACCAGAGCGGTGCGCTCGCGAGCTGGCTGCTGCTCGTGTTGACCGTCACCGGCACCTATCTGCTCCTGTTCTATCGCGTCGGCGCGCCGGCGGCCTCGGTGCAGCGGATCGCTGCCGACCCGTGGCTCGGGGCGTGGATGCGGACGCTGCACCGCTACGCGACCGATGCCTTCCTCCTCGCGGCGGCGCTGCATGCCCTGCGTCTCGCGGGGCAGGCGCGCGAGTGGGGCCCGCGCACGCGCGCCTGGGTGAGCGGCGTCTTCCTCTTCGGCGTCGGGCTCGTGTGCGCCTGGACCGGATTCGTGATGGCCTGGGACACGTTCGGGCTGCGGCTGGCGGTCGAAGGCGCGCGCCTGTTCGACGTGCTCCCGGTGCTCTCCGAGCCGGTGGGGCGCATCTTCGCCGGCGACCGGCCGGTGCCCGAAGCGTTCTTCTTCGTGAACCTCTTCATCCACATCGCGCTGCCCTTGGCGATGGGCGTGGGGCTCTTGCTGCACGTCTCGAAGCTCGCGCGCCCGGTGCTCGTGCCGCCGCGCGCGCTACGCTGGACGGTCACGGGCGTGCTGCTCGCGGTCGCCGTGGTGCTGCCGGCCCCGCTCGGACCCGCGGCCGACCCGCTCCTGCTCGCACCTGCGACCCCGCTCGACCTGCTCTCGTCATGGTGGCTGCCGTTCACTGAGCGCGCCTCGCCCTGGACCGTCTGGAGCGTGGCACTGGTCGCCACGGTGCTGGTGCTGCTCGTCCCGCGATTCGCTCGTCGCGCGCGCGCGGGGAGCTGGACGCCAAGCGTGGTCGATCCCCGTCTCTGCACGGGGTGCGACCAGTGCACGCAGGATTGTCCATGGGAAGCGATCGCGATGGTCCCGCGCGACGA
>JAYTNC010000533.1:0-1898 GCA_043748515.1 Gemmatimonadota bacterium
ACGAAACCCTGCTTCGTCATCTGCGCGACGATCCGCCGCGCTCGGCCGGCGATCGTCAGGTCGGCGAGGATCGGCGCGTTGGGATTGTCCCAGTCCCAGATGTCGTGATGGATCGTCTGGTAATGCCACACCCGCTTGCCGGTGCGCGCGTCGAGCGTGAGGATGCTCGTCGAGAAGAGATTGTTGCCCGGTCGATGCCCACCGTAGTAGTCGCCCGTCGCCGCCTCGGTGGGGAGATAGACGTAGCCGAGCGCCGCGTCCCACGAGATCTGCGCCCAGACGGCGGTGTTGCCCGAGTAGGCCGCCGAACCCTCGAGCCAGGTGTCGTGGCCGAACTCGCCCGGCTCCGGGATAGTGTGGAAGGTCCAGAGCAGGCGCCCCGTGCGCGCATCGAACCCGCGAACGTCACCGGGCGTGTTCACCTTCGACGGCGGCTGCATGCCCACGTGGAGCGCGGAGCCCACGACGAGCACGTTGCCGATGACGGCCGCCGGCGAGCTCGCGCCGATCGAGCCGTCCACCGCCACACCCGCGCGCGTCCGGAGATCCCGCTGGAGATCCACAACGCCGTTGCGCCCGAAGCCGCTGATCGGCAGGCCGGTCGCGGCATTGAGCGCGACGAGATGGTAGCCGGGCGTCACCACATAGATGCGGTCGTCACCGTTGCCGTCCGACCAGTACGACACGCCGCGTCCCGAGTTCACGCGCGGCGCGGCCTCGAGCCGCGCGCCCTCGTCCATGCGATACGTCCAGATGGTCTCGCCCGTCGCGGGGTCGATCGCGACCACGTTGCGCCGCATGCCGGCGGTCGCGTAGAGCAAGCCGTTCACGTAGATCGGCGTCGTCTGGCTCGCCGCGAGCGGGTTCGGACCGTGGTTGCGCGAGCTCCATCGCCACGCGACCTCGAGTTTCGCCGCATTGGACGAGTCGATCTGATCGAGGGACGAGTACCGGGTGTGGCCCGGATCTCCGCCGTAGACCGGCCACTCGGCGCCCGTGCCTCGCTGTGCACTCGCGAGGGCAGGGAGGGCCAGCGCAGCGCAGAAGAAGGCCACGTTCGGCAGGATCGCGAAGGATCGTCCCAAGTGATGCTCCATCATATAGAAGGTGATCCGAATGCGACTCCAACCTGCCCTGACGGTGCCTTGCCCGCTAGGGAGCGCCGAGGAGTTGCCCGGGATTTGCTCGGGAGTTGCCCAAGCCAAGCCGCCGCGCAGATTCCGCTCCATGTGCCGCCGCCCTCGCCTCGTCCCCGCCGCGATCGTCTCACGGTCGTGGGTGCTCACCATACTGCTCGTCGCCGCGCCGCTCGCCCGGCCACACGCGTTGGCGGCGCAAGCGCACGAACACGCCGCCGCTGCGCCGGTGCCTGATGCGCGACTCGAACTCGTGCTCGGCGGTCCGCACCTGATCCTCTACCACCGCGGCTACCTCGCGCTCGGCGACGCACAGGTCGCCGGCCTTCAGCGACTCCGGCGCGCGGTCTGCGAGGCGGAGCTCGCGTACGTGGAGCGCACCGCAGAGTGGCGCGACCAGCTGCCCGGCCTCCTCGCCGACTCGGCGCAGCTCCCGCTCCGGCATTCGCCGCATTCGCCGCATTCGCCGCGCGAGTCGACTGAGGCCGCCGGGCTCGCATGCTCAAAACAGCCATCACGATCTCGCTCGGCACGCCTGCGAATCCTGTATCGTGAAAAGCATGAACTTTCTCCGCTGCTGTTGCTGGACCTTCGCCCTCACCGGGATCTCGCTACCGGCCGCCCCAGCGCCGCCAGTGGAGACCGCCGTGAAAGCGGTCATCGCGCGGCAGCAAGAGGCTTGGAATCGCGGCGACATCCGCGCTTTCATGCAAGAGTATCTCGACTCGCCCGAGCTCACCTTCGTCGGCAAGCAAGTGACGC
>JAYTNC010000534.1:0-5170 GCA_043748515.1 Gemmatimonadota bacterium
GTGGCGATCAAGTCGTTCCGCGCCCGGCTGGCCTGACCATGCGCGCGCTCAAGTTCCTGCTCCGCAAGGAGTTCCTGCAGATCTTCCGCGACGCGGCGCTCGTGCGGATGCTCTTCATCATCCCGATCGTGCAGCTGCTCGTGCTGTCGAACGCCGCGACCTTCGAGGTGAAGCGCGCGCGCATGTATGTGGTCGACCAGGACGCGAGCACCATGTCGCGCGGCGTCGTCGATCGGCTCGCCGCCTCGGGGCGCTTCGGACGCGAGGCCGGCTCGGCGTCGGTCCGGCTCGGTGACGAGGCGTTGATGCGACGCGAGGTGGAGCTGGTCCTCGTGATCCCCAACGGCTTCGAGCGCGACGTGGTGCGTGACCGGCGCGCCGACGTACAGTTGCTGGTGAACGCCGAGGACGGCGCTGCGGCGGGCGTCACGCAGGCGTACGCCCGCGAGATCCTCGCGCGCTACGCCGCCGAGTTGAGCGTGGAGCTCACGCCCGTGATGGCGGTCGCCGGCGCGCGCAGCGAGCGGCCGCCGGTGCGCGGACAGCCCGTGGTCGAGGTGAGGTCGCGCGGCTGGTACAACCTCGAGCTCGACTACCGGCACTACATGGTGCCCGGCATCCTCGTGCAACTGCTCACGATCGTGGGCACGCTCATCACCGCGATGAACATCGTGCGCGAGAAGGAGGCGGGGACGCTCGACCAGCTCAACGTCACGCCGGTGAGCCGTCCGGTGTTCATCGCGGCCAAACTGCTCCCGCTCTGGATGATCGCCATGATCGTCCTCGCGATCGGCCTCGTGATCGCGCGCGTCGCCTTCGGCGTACCGATCCGCGGTAGCCTGCTGCTGATCTTCGCCGGCGCCGCCCTCTACCTCGTCGCCGCGCTCGGAATCGGGCTCTGGGTCTCGGCCGTCACAGAGACGCAGCAACAGGCGATGTTCGTGAACTTCTCGATCTTGTTGGTCTACCTGCTCATGAGCGGGCTCTTCACGCCGGTGAGCTCGATGCCCGAGTGGGCGCAGTGGATCGCTCGGGCGAATCCGATGATGCACTTCATCGACATGATGCGGGCGGTGATGCTGCGCGGCGCTGGCGTCGCGGACGTGGCGCGACAGCTCGGCGTGCTCGCGATCGCCGGCGCCCTGGTGCTCACGATCGCGGTGCAGCAGTACCACAAGCGCGCGGCCTGAAGCGCGCGGCCTGAGCCGCCGCGGGAACGGGTGGTGGTCCGCCCGTGCGGCGGCGTCTAGTTTACGCCGCATGCAGCTCCCGTGGCTGATGTCCATCGTCTCGAACCTCGCCGTGCGGTCCTACTACCGCGTGACCGTCTCGGGCGCGCGCGTGCCTTCCGAGGGGCCGGTGCTCCTCGTCGCGAACCACAACAACTCGCTCCTCGACCCCGCGCTCGTCGTCTGCGCGGCGGACCGCGTGGTCCGGTTCCTCGCGAAGTACCCGCTCTTCACCGACCCGCTCATCGGCTGGCTGGTGAAGGCCGTGGGGTCGGTGCCGGTCTACCGCCAGCAGGACGACCCGACCAGACTCTCGCAGAACCTCGACTCCTTCCGCGACGTGCACGCCGTGCTCGCCGCGGGGAACGCGGTGGGGATCTTCCCCGAGGGCATCAGCCACTCGTCGTCGCAGCTCGCGCCGCTCAAGACGGGCGCGGCCCGCATCGCGATCGGCGCGGGGCAGAAACTCGCCAAGGACTTCCCGCTCGTCGCGATGGGCCTCGTCTTCCGCGACCGCAACGTCTTCCGCTCCGAGGCGCACGTGATCATCTCGGAGCCGTTCGCGTGGGGCGATCTCGTGGTGCGCGACCTGAGCGACCGCGACGCCGTGCGCCAGCTGACGCGGCGGATCGAGACGGCGATGCGCTCGGTCACGATCAACCTCGAGCAGTGGGAGGACGAGCCGCTCGTCCGCGCGGCCGAGCAGGTGTGGCAGGCCGAGTACGGCGGGCCGGGTCCGACGACGCCGGAGGCGCAGGTCGAGCGGCTCCGCATCACGGCGGACGCCCTGCGCGCGCTGCGCGGCGGCGGTGACGAGGCGTGGCGTGCACTCGCGAGCGAACTGCAGGCGCATGCGAGACAGCTACGGCGGCTCGGCCTCACTCCCGCCGAGTTGAAGGACAACATCCACGTGGGTGAAGCCGTCGAGTGGACCGTCGCGCGTGTTCCGCTCGTCGTGGTCCTGCCCGTCTCGCTCGTCGGGGCGGTGCTCTTCGCGATCCCGAAGCTGGTCACCGCCCGCGCCGCCGACCGCATGTCCTCCTCCGAGGGTGAGGACACGCTGGTGACGTATCGCGTGCTCATCGGCGCAGTGGCCTTCCTCGCCTGGTTCCTGATCGTCGCCGCGATCGTCTGGCCGTTCGCCGGACTCGGCTGGGCCTTGTTGTCGCTCGTCGTCCAGCCCGTCTGGGCCTTCGCCGCGCTGGCCGTCGGCGAGCGACGCCAACATGCGTGGGAGGCGGCGCGGCGATTCTTCCTGCGCCACCGGGCGCGGCCGGTGCTCGACGAACTGCGCGACCGCCAGCTCACGATCGCGCAGCGACTGGACCGTCTCTACGCCCGGATCGCCGCCGTCGCATCCTGAGTCGACCGCGAGGTTGTTGACGTCGGGAGTGGCCGGATGCACACGAGCAGTCGCGTGATCAGCCGCGTGATCAGTTGCGCATCAGTGCTTGGCGCATCAGTGCGTGGCGCGCGAGCGCGAAGACGTCGACCGTGCGGCGCGGCGCCGTCTCCGCCGCGCGCGAGAGGATCAGCGGCACGAGCATGTGCTCGCGATGCAGCGCGCCATGCGCCGATACATGCGGCACCGGCTCCCAGCGCGCGCGGAGATCCCAGCCGGGCGCGGCCGAGACGATGATCTCCCCGGCACGCGACGAATCGGCGAGCGCGAGGATCTGCACGAGCGAATCGGGATGGTCGGTGTCAAGCGTCGCGTCGTAGGCCTCGTTCGAGTCGAGCCCTTGAAGCGATGCCGACGCGTCGAGCAGCGCCGCAAGCCCGAGCGGATCGCCGTCGTCGGCCCGGTAGTGATAGCGGCCGCGCGCATCGCGCGACACTATCGCCGAGCCGCGCGCGCGCGACCTCACCGCGCAGAGTCCCGGTCCGTGCGGCAGCAGCAGAAGATCCACCGCCTCCCGTGAGAGGAGCGCGTCCACGAGCGACTCCCACCGCGGCGCGAGCGCCGGCCAGTACGGCCGCGTGCGCCGGTCGAGATCGAGATACAGATGCGCCATCGCATTCCCGCTCACCATCACCGCGACGTCGCTCCCGCCCGCGAACGTCCACGGGTGCGCGAGCACGCCATGCCCGAGCGCGGCGACCGTGCCGGCGAGATCGTCGTGCGAATGCACGGCGGAGTGTCCGTGATCGCTCACGATCATGAACTCGAGGGCGTGCGCGCGTCCGCGGCGCGTGGCGTCGTCGCGCAGGCGCGCGACCGTGCCGTCGACGATGCGCAGCGCGTCGAGCACCTCCGGCGCGCCCTGCCCGAACCGGTGCGAGAGTTTGTCGACGCCCGGATGCGCGATGAACACGAAGTCGGGTCGTTCCGCGTCCACGCGTGAGCAGGCACGGTCGGCGAGCTCGCGTTCGAGCCGTAGCCAGCCCTGCACGTCGCCACGGAAGTGATGCCACGCGATGCGCGGCCACGACGGGATCGCCGCGCCGATCCGCTGTCCGTCGCGTAGGCCGCGGCCGATCGGCGTGAAGGCGGCGAGCGGCCGCTCGGCGAGCTCGAAGAGCGTGCGGTGCGACGTGCTGAGATCGCCGTCCTGCCGCAGCGCCTCGAAGCCGACGTAGCTGCGCGCGTTGCCGTGCGCATGGGCGCGTTCACCCGAGCGGTCCCACCAACGGATCCCGGGAACGCCAGCCTCGCCCGGGTGCAGTCCCATGAGGAACGGCGTGTACGCCGGCCCCGTGACTGAGGGGAAGACCGACGTCACAGTGTGCGCGCTGCCGTCCCGCCGGAGTGCGGCAATGGCGGGAAGGTGCCCCGCGTCGATGGCGTCGAAGAGCGTGTCTGGCCGCGCGCCGTCGGCGACGAGGATGACGAGGGTCACGAAAGGGGCGGACGGAGGGACCGTCGCGGGTCGCTGGCGAGCACGTCGCAAGGTAAACTTCACGGGACATGGCACCCAAGCGTCCAGTGAAGCGATCCAAGCCGGCGGCGTCGAAGCCCGCCGCGAAGCCCGCCGCGAAGCCCACGCCGAAAGCCGCCCGCGCGGCGAGCGGCAACCGCGTCGACTCCGAGCGCATGTCCGAGGCGGCGAACGAATCGGTCGCCGGACTCAAGGCGCGCATCGACGAGGGCCGACGCGCCTCCGGCGTATTCCCGGTCATCCCCGACGAAGTGCTCCAGCGCGCCGCGACCGACGACTGGATCGGCGACTCCTCCTGGGCCCTCACCGAGGACGCCAAGCTCCTCCAGTACGGCGGCCCCAAGTCGGACTTCCGAAGCACCGATCCCTGGCGCGTCATGCGCATCACGTCGGAGTTCATCGAAGGCTTCGACAAGCTCGCCAAGATCGAGAAGGGCGTCTCGGTCTTCGGCTCGGCGCGCACGCATCCCGACGATCCGCAGTACCTCGCCGCCGTCGAGGTCGGACGGCTGCTCGGCGAGAAGGGGTTCTCGATCATCACCGGCGCGGGGCCGGGGATCATGGAAGCCGCGAACAAGGGCGCGCGGCTCGCGGGCGCGCCGTCGATCGGCTGCAACATCGAGCTGCCGTTCGAGCAGGGCACCAATCCCTACGTCGACATCCACGTCGCCTTCCGCTATTTCGCCGTGCGCAAGACGATGTTCATCAAGTACTCGAGCGCCTTCATCATCTTCCCCGGCGGCTTCGGCACCTTCGACGAACTCTTCGAAGCGCTGACGCTCATCCAGACGGGCAAGATCTCGCAGTTCCCGGTAGTGCTCTTCGGAACGCACTACTGGGCGGGGCTCGTGCGCTGGCTCAACAGCAAGGTCCTCGCCGAGCGGAAGATCTCGCCCGGGGACATGGACCTCATGGTCGTCACCGACGACCCGGCCGAAGCGGCGCGCGTCGTCTCCGATGCCTACGACATGCAAGTCAGGACGGCCCGAAAGCGGGCGGACGCCGGTGCCGCGTCGCCTGCTCGAACCCGTACGTGAGCGTGATCAGCCTGCCCTCGCTCCA
>JAYTNC010000535.1:0-2522 GCA_043748515.1 Gemmatimonadota bacterium
GAAGGATGAAGCCCCCTCCCCCCGCACACCCCCCTCCCCCCGCATCCCTCACCACCCCGCGCACCCCGCACCCCTCTCCACCCTCATCCCCCCACCCTCCGTATCAACGCTTCCATATGAGAGAGGTACCGCTCCAACGCCTTTCGGCCAGCAGACGTGATCCGATACTCCGTCCGCGGTACCCGCCCATCGTATCCCTTCTTGCACGCGACGTACCCCGCCTCCTCCAGCTTCCGCGCATGCACCGAGAGATTGCCGTCCGTCGCCGCGAGCATCGCCTTCAGCTCGTTGAACGTCAGCATCTCATGCACCGCGAGCGTGCTCACGATCGCGAGCCGCACGCGTTCGTGGATCACGCGGTCGAGCGAGAGCGGCGCCGAGGCGTCGCCGTCCACCGCCTTCAGCTCCGCACCGGCGCGCGCCGGTCGAACGGTCCTGGCGGCCACTGCCACCGACGAACGCTTAGCCACCGTGCCTCCGGGCGATCCAGATGCCGCACACGATCTGCAACACGCCGAATCCCGATGCGAGAAAGAGGTCGCCCGAGATGCCGGGGATCAGCAGCGCGACCGCGCCGAGCATCATGAACGCGCCTCCCATGAGCGGCACCGCGCGCACCGAGAAGGCGCCGGCCGTGAGCACGCCCACGCCATAGAGCAGCAGCCAGAGTCCCGGCAGCACCGGCGGCACCTGACTGTTCGCGAGGAAGACACTGCGCACGTCGATCAGCGCGAACGTCAGCACCGCGCCGGCGACGATCGCCGGCCAGAAGCCGAACAGGAACTTGCGCGCCGGCACGCTGAGCAACGGCGAGCCCAAGGTCCGCACCGAGTTGCGCCGCATCTTCCGCCAGGTCGTCCCGCCACCGATCACGACGCCGACCACCGCCTCGACGAGCCAGACGCCGATCCAGCCCGCAGCGGTCGTCTGCCCCGCCGCGAGTAGGGTCGCGCCGACGGCCGTCGCGCCCACGGCGACGAGTCCCCAGCCGGGCACGTCGGTGAACGACGACGCGCCCTCCATCGTGCGGCGGATGAAGGAGAGGTCCTGCAGCGCGCGGTCGTGGAGCGCCGGCGGTTCGCGGAGTGGAGCGGCCATGGGATCAGAATGCCACGCAGGGTCGCGTCTGTCAAGTACTTTACAGTACAAAGTTGTCGGCGGCTGCCCCGCGGTCAGGGAACGACCGCGGGTCCTCCGACGACGTTCGGCACGTTCTTCTGCCGCAGCATCGCGTTGAGCGCATTCAGGTCGCTGCCGAGCAGCGACTCGAGCGCGGTCACGTGCTGCTTCATCTGCCCGTTGAGCAGCACCTGCACCTCACCCTGCTGATCGGTCGGCTTGAAATCGGCGTTCGCGAGCCCGCCCGCGAGATAGCCGAGCTTCGCGATGAGCTTGCTGCCGAACCGCACGCCGTCCTGCCCGCCGCCCGTCTGCCGCAGGTCCACGAGGTTCATCTCGAGCTCGACGAGCTTCTCCTCGAGCGCCGCGGCCGCGCGCCGCACGTCGGCGTCGGTCACGCTGCGACGGATGCCGTCGAGCTGCACGCGCACGCTCTCGATCCGGTGCACCGCGTCGGCGCCCTGGTTCATGTCGGTGCGGACGGCCGCGACCATGCGCACCTGCTCCTCGATCTCGGCCTGCGTGCCCGCCGAGTTCGGATCCTTGCGCACTTCGAGCTGCCGCGTCTGCTCGACGCCGCCGACGTTGAGCCGCACCGTGTACGTGCCCGGCGCCATGAGCACCGAGATCCGCGCGGTCCCCGGCGCGACGCGTCCCTCCTGCGCGACGATCATGTGCGCCGCGTACATCGGGCTCGTGCGCAGCCGCACCTCCGTCCCCGGTTCGTCGCGCAGGTCCCACGTCACGCGATTGATGCCCGCGACGTTCGTGCCGGCCAGCGTGCGCACCGTGCGTCCCTGCGCGTCGAGGATCGTGATCCGCGGCGCCTGCGCCGCGGGCGCCTTGAGCCAGTAGCTCAGCGAGGCGCCGTACTCCGGATCCTCGCCGGTCGTCGGGTCGTCGTAGGTGCTCGACGGCGCGGTGATGAACCGGAAGCGATACGCCGCACGCGGATCGAACAGGTGCGCCGCGCTGTTCATCACGTCGGTCGTGAGCTGCTGCAACGGCCCGAGGTCGTCCAGGATGTAGAAACCGCGGCCGTAGGTGCTGATCACCAGGTCGTTGAAGTGCTCCTGCACCTGGATCCCCGACACCGGTGCGGCCGGCAGGTCGTTCTGCAGCGGGATCCAGCTGTCGCCGGCATCGTACGAGAGGTAGATGCCGTTCTCGAGGCCGAGGTAGAGCATGCCGCGGCGCTTCGGATCCTCGTGGATCACCTTCGCGTAGCTCAGGTTGTTGCGCGGCAGTCCGCTGGTGATCGCCTTCCACGTCCGCCCGAAGTCGGTCGTGCGGTAGACGAACGGATCGCGGTCGTTCACCTGATGGAAGTCGACCGTCAGGTACGCGGTCCCCGCGTCGTACTTCGACGCGACGATGCTGCGCACCGACCCCCACACCGGCAG
>JAYTNC010000536.1:0-3796 GCA_043748515.1 Gemmatimonadota bacterium
CGCACCGCTGGGTTCGCCGCGCGCACCTTCCGCACGATCCCCACGATGTTCGCCCGCGTGGTGTCGACCTGAAGCCCGCGCAGGCCGTCGTTGGCCCCGGTCTCGATCACCACCACGTCGGCCTTGTCGCGCAGAAGCCAGTCCACGCGCCGCAGGGCCCCCGCGGATGTCTCTCCCGACAAGCCGGCCGCCACCACGTTCACGCGGTACCCCGACGAATCGGCGAGTCGTTGCAAGTTGGCCGGGTACGCCGAGTCGGGGTCGAGCCCGAGCCCGGCCGTCAGGCTCGTGCCCACGAGGAGCACGCGCACGCCCGCCGTTGCTGGCGCGGCCGCCACCGTGGTTGATTCCACAGGAACCCTCGGCGCCTCTGCCGGCTTCGCTCCCGTATCGGCACCGCAGGCTAGCCCTATGCCGGCGAGCAGCATCGCGGCGGCAAGACCCAGCGTCCTTCCCTTCACGCCATCACGCATTCAATGCTCGCAGCTCGAGACCTGACCAAGGAATACCAGAGCGGCACTTCCGCCCTGGCCGTGCTCCGGGACGTCACCTTCGACATACCCCAAGGCACGTTCGTCTCCATCGTGGGCCCGTCGGGCAGCGGCAAGACCACGCTTTTGGGCCTGCTCGCGGGACTCGACCTGCCCTCCCGCGGTACGGTGACACTCGACGGCGCCGACCTCACGCGCCTCGACGAGGACGCACGCGCCAAGCTCCGCGGCGAGAAAGTTGGGTTCATCTTCCAGTCGTTTCAACTCATCCCGACGCTGACGGCCGCCGAGAACGTCCAGGTGCCGCTCGAACTCCGCGGTGACGCCGACGCCGCCGCCCGCGCCCTCGACCTGCTCACACGCGTCGGGCTCGGCGACCGCACCGACCACTTCCCCAACCAGCTCTCGGGCGGCGAACAGCAGCGCGTCGCGATCGCGCGCGCCTTTGCCAACCGGCCACGCATCCTCTTCGCCGACGAGCCCACGGGCAATCTGGACGGGAGCACGGGCGCGCGCATCGTCGAGTTGCTCGACGAGCTCAACCGCGAGTCGGGCGCAACGGTGGTGATCGTCACGCACGACCTCACGCTCGCCGAGCATGCGCAGCGCGTGATCCGCCTGAAGGACGGCGTGGTGGTGGAGGACCGCGCGTCGCGCGCGGGCAGCGAGCCCGCCCCGGCCACCGACCGCACGGTCCGCTGATGGCCGGCTCGGCCCCGTTCAGCACGCTCATGGCCCTCGCCTGGCGCGAGAGCCGCACCGCGCGTCGCCGGCTCCTGCTCTACATGAGCTCGATCTCGCTCGGCGTCGCCGCGCTCGTCGCGATCGACTCGTTCGCGGCGAACGTGCAGGACAGCATCAAGGAACAGTCGCGCTCGCTCCTCGGCGGCGACATCAATCTCCGCGCGCGCAACGGCTTCACCCCCGCGCTCGATTCGCTGCTCGACTCGCTCGGCGCCGCCGGAGTGCCCTCGGCGAAGGTGGTGAGCTTCGCCTCGATGGCGACGGCCGCGCCCTCGGGCGGCACGCGCCTCGCGCAGGTGCGCGCCGTCGCGCCCGGCTATCCGTACTACGGCGAGGTGATCACCGCGCCGGCGGGCGCCTGGAGCACGCTGCACGACGGCGCCAACGCCTTCGTCGACCCGTCCCTGCTGATCTCGCTCGACGCGAACATCGGCGACACGCTGATCATCGGGTTCGCGCGCTTCGTCATCCGTGCTTCGCTCATCGACGTGCCGGGCGATCCCGGCATCGCCGCGACGATCGGGCCGCGCATCTTCATCCCCGACCGCTACGTCGCGGAGACGCAGTTGCTGGGCCTCGGGAGCCGCGCCGAGTACGAGGCGGTGCTCAAGCTCGGCGACGGGGTGCAGAGCCCCATCTGGGTCGCGCCGCTGCGGCCGCGGTTCGAGAATGCCGGCGTACGCGTCCGCACGGTGGTGGAGAACGAGATCGACATCACCGACTCGATCGCGCAACTCGCGCGCTTCCTCGGCGTGGTCGGGCTGATCGCGCTGCTGCTTGGCGGGATCGGCGTGGCGAGCGGCGTGAGCGCCTTCGTGCAGAAGAAGATCGACACCGTGGCCGTGCTGCGCTGCCTCGGCGCGTCGAGCGCGCAGGTGCTCACCATCTACCTGGTTCAGGCCGCCGCGATGGGCTTCCTCGGCGCGGCGATCGGCGCGGTGCTCGGCGTGGGGATACAGTTTTTGTTGCCGCAGGTGATGGGCGACTTCCTCCCGGTGGACGTCGGCGTGACGCTGGTGCCCTCGGCGATCGGGCTCGGCCTCGCGATCGGCGTCTGGGTCGCGGTGATCTTCGCGCTGCGGCCGCTGCTCGTGCTGCGGCGCATCTCGCCGCTGCAGGCGATCCGCCGCGACGACGCGGTGCTCGCCGCCTCGGCGCGCCGCGACAGCTGGAGCTGGATCGTGAACATCGCGCTCGTCGCGAGCGTGCTCGTGCTGGCGATCGACCGCGCCGACACCACGCAACAGGGTCTGGCCTTCGCGGCCGGCGTGATGGTGAGCATCGGCCTGCTCTACGGCAGCGCCGCGCTGCTCTCGGCGGCGGCGCGCCGGCTGGTATCGCCGCGCTGGCCGTACGTGGTGCGGCAGGGCGTCGCGAACCTCTACCGTCCGCACAGCCAGACGCGGTCGGTGGTGCTCGCGCTCGGCTTCGGCTCGTTCCTCGTCACGACGATCATCCTCGTGCAGGCGAACCTGCTCAAGTCGTTCGACCTCACGGCCGAGGCGTCGCGGGGCAATCTCGTGTTCTTCGACGTGCAGGAGGACCAGCGCACGGGGCTCGACTCGCTCGTGCGCAACGCCGGCCACGAGGTGGTGTCGCAGACGCCGATCGTGACCATGCGCCTCGTGGGCGTGAACGGCGCCACGGCCGAGCAGTGGGCGGCGGCGAACGCGCTCCCGGCGCGCTACTGGGCGCTGCGTCGCGAGTATCGCTCGACGTATCGCGACTCGATCCTCCCGACCGAGACGCTGCTCACCGGCGAATGGTTCGGAGCGGCATCGCCGACGGATTCGATCTTCGAGTTCTCCATGGAGACGAGCATCGTCGGCGACCTGAAGCTCTCGCTCGGCGACACGATCACGTGGGACGTGCAGGGCGTGCGCATGCGCGCGCGGCTCAGCAGCACGCGCGAGGTCGACTGGGGAAGGTTCGAGCCCAACTTCTTCGCGGTCTTCCAGACGGCGGCGATCGAGATCGCGCCGAAGCAGTTCGTGCTCGTCACCGCGGTCGACGCCGACACCTCGGTCGCGCGGCTGCAGCGCGACGCGGTGCGGCGTTTCCCCAACGTCTCGAGCATCGACCTCTCGCTCGTTCGGAAGACGATCACGCAGATCGTCGACAAGGTGACGCTCACCGTGCGCTTCCTCGCGCTGTTCAGTCTCGCGATGGGCATCCCGGTGCTCTTCAGCGCGGTCGCGGCCACGCGGCGCGACCGCCTGCGCGAGGGCGTGCTGCTCAAGACGCTCGGCGCGACCCGGTCGCAGATCGTGCGCATACTGCTCTCGGAATACGCGTTGCTCGGGCTCCTCGGGAGTCTCACGGGGATGCTGCTCGCGTTCGCGGGCGCATGGGCGCTGGTGACGTTCGTCTTCGAGGGCACGTTCACGGCGGCGGTGTTGCCGGCGCTCGGGATCGCTGCGGCGATGACGCTGCTCGCGGTCTCGATCGGCGTGCTCACCGGGCGCGACGTGTTCCGTGAGACGCCGATGGCGGCGCTGCGAGAGGGGTGATCAGCGTACGGCGCGCGGAGCGACGCTCCGCGCGACGGTTCACTGCACGCG
>JAYTNC010000537.1:0-8431 GCA_043748515.1 Gemmatimonadota bacterium
GGCGCGCCCGAGGGGCCGATCCTCTCGCTGGTGAACGGCGCCTTCTCCGAGCGCTTCGCGCAGATCGCGCAGTCGTGCGACAGGTCGACGCGCGTGCTCTCGGTGCCGCTCGGGGACACGCCACACATCGAGCAGGTGGAAGAGGCGTTGGTCGAGGGCGGCGCGGGCGGGGCGGCCTTCTCGGCCGTCACCGTCGTGCACTCGGAGACGAGCACCGGCGCGCTGAGCGACATCCGCGCGATCACGGAGATCGCGCACCGGCACGGTGCGATGTGTCTCGTGGACAGCGTGACCGGCGTCGCCGGCGCCCCGGTCGAGACCGACGCGTGGGGGCTGGACTTCGTGCTGACCGGATCGCAGAAGGCGCTCGCGTTGCCGCCGGGGCTCGCCTTCGCGGTCGCGAGTGAGGCCTACGTGCTGCAGGCGAGCGTCACGCCGTCGCGCGGCCGGTACCTCGACGTGGTCGAGTACGAGGAGTTCTCGCGCCGCTCGCAGACGCCCAACACGCCGGCGCTCTCGCTGCTCTTCGCGGCCGACCGCCAACTCGCGTCAGTCCGGGCGGAGGGAATGCCGGAGCGGTGGGCGCGTCATGCGGCGATGCTCGCGATGACGGAAGCGTGGACGGAGCGGCTCCGCGGCACGGGGGTGGGGATCGGGTATCTCCCGCGCCCCGGCGAGCGCTCGCCCACGGTGAGCACGCTCACCCTCCCCGAGGGGCTCGTGGCGAGCACGGTCGTCGCGCGGGTCGTCGAGCTCGGCTACGTGATCGGGGCCGGATACGGCGCGCTCAAGGAGCGGACGATCCGGATCGGGCACATGGGCGACCACAGCGTCGACACGCTCGAGGGGTGCCTCGAGGCGGTCGAGCAGGCGCTGCGCGGGCGGTAGTCACTTGGACCGCGTTCGGAGAGGCGCGGCAGGGTTGCCCACCCCTCATATTTAGGGGAGGAATCGCCGGCCGAATCCCTCCTCTTTCCGACATGACGACCAGCCTGACCTCAGCACGCGGGACCACGCCGCTCGCGGCCGACGCCGCGGCCGACGCCGTTGCCGACGCCGTTGCCGACGCCGTTGCCGTCGCCGCATTCCGCGCGACCGTCGTGAACAAGCTGCTCTACTCCGTCGGCAAGGACATCGCGCACGCGCGCGACCGCGACTGGTTCGTGGCGACCGCGCTCGCGACGCGCGATCAGGTGACCGGCCGCTGGATGGATTCGACGCGCCGCACCTACCGTGAGGGGAGCAAGCGCGTCTACTACTTCTCGCTCGAGTTCCTGATCGGTCGCCTGCTGTTCGACCACCTCGGCAACCTCGGGATGATCGAGACCGCGCGCACCGCGCTCGCGCAACTCGGCGTGGACCTCGATCATCTCCGCACGCTCGAGCCCGATCCGGCGCTCGGCAACGGCGGACTCGGTCGACTCGCGGCCTGCTTCATGGAAAGCATGGCGACCCTGGGCGTGCCGGCCTACGGCTACGGCATCCGCTACGACCACGGGATCTTCAAGCAGGTGCTCCGCGACGGATGGCAGATCGAGCTCCCGGACGACTGGCTCTCGGCGGGATTCCCATGGGAGTTCGAGCGCCCCGAGGTCGCGTACACGATCGGCTTCGGCGGGCATGTGGACGTGATCGACGGTGCCGACGGCACGACGCGCGCGGTCTGGCATCCGGCGGAGAGCGTGAAGGCGGTCGCCTACGACACGCCGATCACCGGCTGGCGCGGCGCGCACGTGAACACGCTGCGCCTCTGGTCCGCGCGGGCGATGGACACGATCGACCTCGGCGACTTCAATCGCGGCGATCATGTGGGCGCGCTCGCGCACCGCGTGCGCCTCGAGGCGATCTCGCGCGTGCTCTACCCGAGCGACGAGACGCCGGCGGGCCACGAGCTGCGCCTGCGCCAGGAGATCTTCTTCGCCTCGGCGTCGCTGCAGGACCTGCTGCGCCGGCACAAGCGGCAGTACGGCGAGCTCACCTCGCTGCCCGACCATGCGGCGATCCAGCTCAACGACACGCATCCGGTGATCGGCATCCCCGAGCTCATGCGCCTGCTGATGGACGAGCACGGCATGACGTGGGACGCGTCGTGGGACATCACGCGCGCGGTGTTCAACTACACCAACCACACGCTGCTGCCGGAAGCGCTCGAGAAGTGGTCGGTCTCGCTGCTCGAGGGGCTCCTGCCGCGGCACATGCAGATCATCTACCTGATCAACGCGCGGCATCTCGACGCGCTGCGCGCGCGCGGCGACGGCGACGCGACGCAGCTCGCGACGGTCTCGCTGATCGAGGAGAACGGCAGTCGCTCGGTGCGGATGGGCAACCTCGCCTTCCTCGCCGCGCACCGCGTGAACGGCGTCTCGGCGCTGCACACCGCGCTCATGCGCCAGACGGTCTTCAAGGACTTCAACGCGCTCTACCCCGCGAAGATCACCAACAAGACCAACGGCATCACCTTCCGCCGCTGGCTCTACCAGTCGAATCCGGGCCTCACGCAGCTCATCACCGAGGCGATCGGACCGGCCTTCCTCGACGACGCCGAGCGGCTGGCCGACCTCGTGCCATTCGCCGAGGATGCGGAGTTCCGTGCGCGCTTCGCCGCCGTGCGCCGCGCCAACAAGGTCGCCCTCGGGCGCGTCATCACCGAACAGCTCGGCGTCCGCGTCGACCCCGACGCGCTCTTCGACGTGCACATCAAGCGCATCCACGAGTACAAGCGGCAGCTGCTCAACATCATCGAGACGATCGCGCTGTACAACGCGATGCGCGCGCGGCCGCACGATACGTGGACGCCG
Source organism: Gemmatimonadota bacterium (assembly GCA_043748515.1). Taxonomy (GTDB): domain Bacteria; phylum Gemmatimonadota; class Gemmatimonadetes; order Gemmatimonadales; family Gemmatimonadaceae; genus Pseudogemmatithrix. The sequence continues at coordinate 2,799 of JAYTNC010000537.1, forward strand.
CGCGTGCGGATCCTCGCGGGCAAGGCGGCCGCGGGCTACCACACGGCCAAGCTGATCATCAAGCTCGCGAACGACGTCGCGAGGATCGTGAACCGCGACCCGGTGATCCAGGACCGGCTCAAGGTGGCCTTCCTGCCCAACTACAACGTGAGCCTCGCCGAGTCGATCATCCCGGCCGCGGACCTCTCGGAGCAGATCTCGACGGCGGGCATGGAGGCGTCGGGCACCGGCAACATGAAGTTCGCGCTCAACGGCGCGCTCACCATCGGCACGCTCGACGGCGCCAACATCGAGATCCTCGAGCATGTGGGCGCGGAGAACATCTTCATCTTCGGGCTCCTCGCCGACGAGGTGGCGGAGCGGCGCCGGACCGGGATCGACGCGACCGAGACGATCGCGAAGTCGCCGGCGCTCAAGCAGGTGCTCGACGAACTCGCGCAGGGCGTCTTCTCGCCCGACGACCGCAGCCGCTACCGCGGACTCGTCGACGGCCTGCGGCATCACGACCACTTCCTCGTCTGCGCGGACTTCGACGGCTACCACGGCATGCAGTACGAGGTGGGCGCGCAGTGGCGCGATCCGCAGCAGTGGTGGCGGAAGGCCGTCTTGAACACCGCGCACATGGCGTGGTTCTCCTCGGACCGCACCATCCGCGAGTACGCGACGGAGATCTGGGATGCCGTCCCGAACGCGCGCTGAGCCGAAGCCGAAGGCCGACAAGGCCCCGGCGAAGCCGCGCCTGCCCAAGGGTACGCTGCCCACCGAGGCGATCGACGCACTCGTCGCGGGCACGCACGGCGATCCGTTCGGCGTGCTCGGCATCCACAAGGTGGGGCGCGGCCTGGTCGTGCGCGCGCTCGTACCCGGCGCCGATCGCGTCGAGGTGATCTCGGCCGATGATCGCGTGCTCGCCACCCTCGAACGCCGGCACGACGCCGGCTTCTTCGAAGGCGCGATCAAGGGCCGCCCACGCTACTGGCTCCGCGCCACGCGCGAGGGCGACGCGCGCGAGGGCGACGCGCGCGAGGGCGACACAAGCTGGACCGTCGACGATCCCTACGCCTTCGGCCCCGTGCTCGGCCCGATGGACGACTGGCTCCTCGGCGAAGGGACGCATGCGCAGCTCTACGATCGCCTCGGCGCGCACCTGATGACGCACGAGGGCACCGACGGCGCGCACTTCGCCGTCTGGGCGCCCAATGCGCGCCGCGTGAGCGTGGTCGGAGACTTCAACGGCTGGGACGGACGTCGGCACACGATGCGGCTGCGGCACGGCACCGGCGTCTGGGAGATCTTCGTACCCGGGCTCGCCGAGGGCACGCTCTACAAGTACGAGCTCATCGGCGCGTCGGGAGAACTGTTGCCGCTCAAGTCCGATCCCGTCGGCTTCGGCGCCGAGCTGCGCCCCTCCACGGCGTCGGTGGTGCGCGACACCACGCGCTTCGCGTGGAACGACCAGGAGTGGATGGCGACGCGCGGCGGCAACGCGCCGCATCGCGACGCGATGTCGGTCTACGAGGTGCATCTCGGCTCCTGGCAGCGCGGCGACCATGGGCGCTGGCTCTCGTACGACGAACTCGCCGACCGCCTCGTGCCCTACGTGACGGAGATGGGCTTCACACATGTGGAGCTCATGCCGGTGCACGAGCATCCGCTCGACGCGTCGTGGGGCTACCAACCGGTCGGGATGTTCGCGCCGACGTCGCGCTTCGGCGATCCGGCGGCCTTCGCGCGCTTCGTCGATCGCTGCCACATCGCCGGGATCGGCGTGATCATCGACTGGGTGCCGGCGCATTTCCCGGTGGATCCGCACGGACTCGCGCGCTTCGACGGCACCGCGCTCTACGAGCACGAGGACCCGCGGCTCGGCTTCCATCCCGACTGGAACACCGCGATCTACAACTTCGGGCGGCGCGAGGTCTGCAACTTCCTGATCGCCAACGCGCTCTTCTGGCTCGACCGGTACCACATCGACGGACTGCGCGTCGACGCCGTCGCCTCGATGCTCTATCTCGACTACTCGCGCAAGGCGGGCGAGTGGCTGCCCAATCGGCTCGGCGGGCGCGAGAACCTCGAGGCGGTCGATTTCCTCCGGCGCATGAACGAGGCCGTCTACGGCCGCTTCCCCGGCGCGTTCACGCTCGCCGAGGAGAGCACCGCCTGGCCGGCGGTCTCGCGGCCGACCTTCGCCGGCGGACTCGGCTTCGGCTTCAAGTGGAACATGGGGTGGATGCACGACACCCTGAAGTACATGAGCGAAGACCCGGTGCATCGCCGCTGGCATCATCACATGATGACCTTCGGCCTCGTGTACGCCTTCACCGAGAACTTCGTGCTGCCGCTCTCGCACGACGAGGTGGTGCACGGCAAGGGATCGCTGCTCGCGCGGATGCCGGGCGACGCCTGGCAGAAGTTCGCGGGACTTCGCGCCTACTACGCGTTCATGTGGGCGTACCCCGGCAAGAAGCTGCTCTTCATGGGCGGCGAGTTCGCGCAGGGCCGCGAGTGGGACTTCGACGGCTCGCTCGACTGGCACCTGCTCGACGTCGACTGGCACCGCGGCGTGCAGTCGTTGCTCAAGGACTGCAACCGCGTCATGCGCGCCGAGCCGGCGCTGCATGCCCGCGACTGCGAGGGCGAAGGGTTCCAGTGGATCGTGGTGGACGACGCCGACGCGTCGATCTACGCGTGGGTGCGACGCGGCGGCGAGGGCACGAAGCCCGTGGTCGCGATCGCGAACATGACGCCGGTCCCCCGCTCCGCCTATCGCCTCGGCCTGCCGCACGCAGGGCGCTGGCGCGAGGTGCTCAACACCGACGCCGGCCTCTACGGCGGCTCGAACTCTGGCAACGGCGGCGACGTGTTCGCCGTCGAGGCGCCGAGTCATGGCTTCGCCGCGTCGGCCGAGCTGATGTTGCCGCCGCTCTCCACCGTCTGGCTGGTGCACGAAGGGTAGGTCGTACCACACCGCACGCCACCGCCGTCCGCACCACGCAATCACCGCAGTCGTTCGCCCCGGAGGGGCAGATGTCGAAGGTCAACTACTCGCAGCCGATCTCGCGCACCACCATGGCCTACGTCCTCGCGGGCGGACGCGGCTCCCGGCTCATGGAGCTCACCGACCGGCGGGCCAAGCCGGCGGTCTACTTCGGGGGCAAGTCGCGCATCATCGACTTCACGCTCTCGAACGCGCTCAACTCGGGCATCCGCCGTCTCGCGGTCGCGACGCAGTACAAGGCGCACAGCCTCATCCGCCACCTGCAGAACGGCTGGAACTTCCTGCGCACGGAGCGCAACGAGAGCTTCGACATCCTGCCCGCCTCGCAGCGCGTGAGCGAGGACAAGTGGTACGCCGGCACCGCCGACGCCGTCTTCCAGAACATCGACATCATCGACGGCTACGCGCCCGAGTACCTGCTGATCCTCGCCGGCGACCATGTCTACAAGATGGATTACGAGCGGATGCTCCGGCAGCACGTGGACTCGGGCGCCGACGTGACGGTGGCCTGCGTCGAGGTGCCGCTCGCCGAGGCGAAGGGCTTCGGCGTGATGCACGTGGACGAGGCGGACCGCATCGTCGACTTCCTGGAGAAGCCAGAGGATCCGCCCGAGATGCCGGGCAAGCCGGGCTGGGTGCTGGCGAGCATGGGCATCTACGTGTTCAAGCGCGAGTTCCTCAACGAGCAGCTCCGGCGCGACGCCGCCGACCCCGAGTCCTCGCGCGACTTCGGCAAGGACATCATCCCTTGGCTCGTGAAGAACGCCTGGGCCGTCGCGCACCGGTTCACCGACAGCTGCGTGCGCGGCCGCGCTGAGAGCGAGGTCTACTGGCGCGACGTCGGCACGATCGACGCGTACTGGGAAGCGAACATCGACCTCACCGACGTCGTGCCGCATCTCGACCTGTTCGACAAGGACTGGCCGATCTGGACGCACGCCGAGATCACGCCTCCGGCGAAGTTCGTGCACGACGTCGACGGTCGCCGCGGCGAGGCGATCAGCTCGCTCGTCTCGGGCGGCTGCATCGTCTCGGGCGCGCAGGTGAAGCGGTCGCTGCTGTTCACGGGCGTCACGGTGCACTCGTTCTCCGACGTCGAGAACGCGGTGATCCTGCCGTACGTGGCCGTCGGGCGTGGCGCGCATCTCAAGAACGTCGTGATCGACAAGGGCGTGAAGATCCCCGCGGGGCTCGTCGTCGGCGCGGACCCCGAGCTCGACTCGCGTCGCTTCCGTCGCACCGCGAGCGGCCTCTGCCTGATCACCCAGCCGATGATCGACCGGCTCGGCGCGTGAGCGGTGCGGTGAAGCTGCACGTCCTCTCGGTCGCGTCGGAGGCCTACCCGCTCGTGAAGACGGGCGGGCTCGCCGACGTCGTCGGTGCGCTGCCCCATGCGCTCGCGGCCGAGGGGATCGCGATGCGCACCCTGTTGCCCGGCTATCCCGCCGTGCTCGCCGCGCTCGGCGACGCGACCGTGGCGCATGCGTACGACGAGCTCATGGGCGGCCCCGTGCGCGTGCTCGCGGGCCGGCACGCGGGGCTCGACGTGCTCGCGATCGAGGCGCCGCATCTCTACCGTCGCACCGGCAACCCATACGTCGACGCGCAGGGCAAGGACTGGGCCGACAACGCGCTGCGCTTCGCCGCGCTCGGGCGCGTCGCCGCCGACGTCGGCCGCGGGGCGATCGCGCGCTACCGTCCCGACGTGGTGCACGCGCACGACTGGCAGGCCGGGCTCACGCCGGCCTTCCTGCACTATGGCGACGGCCCGCGCCCCCGCACCGTCGTGACGGTGCACAACCTCGCCTTCCAGGGGCACTTCCCGCGCGAACTGCTGCCCGCGATCGGCCTGCCGCCGGAAGCGTTCTCGGTGGAGGGCGTGGAGTACTACGGCGGGATCGGCTTCCTCAAGGCCGGGCTCGCGCTCGCCGACCACATCACGACGGTCTCACCGACCTACGCGGCGGAGATCCGCTCGAGCGAGAACGGGATGGGACTCGACGGCCTGCTGCGCCTGCGCTCGTCTGCGGTGACGGGGATCCTCAACGGCATCGACACCGACGTATGGGATCCGGCGCGCGACGAACGCATCGCCGCGACGTTCGACATCAAGCGGATCAAGGCGCGCGCGGTGAACAAGGCGGCGCTGCAGGCGCGGCTGGGACTCGACCTCGATCCCGACGCGCTGCTCTTCGGCGTCGTGAGCCGGCTCACCTGGCAGAAGGGGATGGACCTGCTGCATGAGGTGCTGCCGCGACTGGTGCACCGCGGCGCGCAGCTCGCGCTCCTCGGCGCCGGCGATGCCGCGCTCGAGGCGGATTTCGCCGCGGCGGCGCGCGAACACGAGGGCCGCGTCGCCGCGGTGATCGGCTACGACGAGAGCATCGCGCATGCGATCCAGGCGGGCTCCGACGCGTTGCTCGTCCCCTCGCGGTTCGAACCGTGCGGCCTCACGCAGCTCTGCGCGCTACGCTACGGCGCGCTCCCGGTGGTCGCGCGCACCGGCGGCCTCGCCGACACCGTGATCGACGCCAACGAGATGGCGCTCGCCGCGAAGGCCGGCACCGGCGTCGTCTTCTCACCAGTCACCGCCGATGCGCTCACGGCCGCGATCGAGCGCACCGCGACGCTCTGG
>JAYTNC010000538.1:0-1662 GCA_043748515.1 Gemmatimonadota bacterium
CGCGTCTTCCGCGGCACGGTCGAGAAGATCGAACCGCAGGCCGTCGTCCAGCAGAACGTCACCATGTTCCCGGTGCTCGTCTCGCTCGAGAACCGCGACGGTTCGCTCATGCCCGGCATGAACGGCGAGGTCGCGATCGTCGCGGAGCGCCGCGAGAACGTGCTCGCGGTCCCGAACGAGTCGATCCGCTCCGTGCGTGAGGCCGCGCAGGCGGCCGCGCTCCTCGGCCTCAACGCCGACAGCGTGCAGGCGGTGATCCGCGCCTCCATGGGCAGCGGCATGGGCGGTGGCATGGGCGGCGGCCAGGGTGGTTTCGGTGGCCAGCTCCCTGACGTCACCGACGCGCAGTGCAAGGCGATCACCGCGGCCCGCACGGCCAAGCCGGCGGCCGCCAAGAAGGTCGATGACCTCTCCGCGAAGATGCGCGACCCGAACGCCGACCGTCAGACGCTCATGACCGACCTCCGCGCTGCGTACGTGGAGCTCGGTGTCGACATGCAGGTGGTGCGTGCCTGCCGCGCGAAGGAAGGCGCGGCGGGTGCTCCCGCCGGCGCCGGCGCGCAGACCGGCGCTTCGCGCGCCGCCTCGCGCACTGCCTCGCGCACCGCCTCGCGTTCCGGACTCGTCTTCGTGAAGAAGGCCGATGGTGGCTGGGAACCGCGCGTCGTCCGCCTCGGCACCGCCGACTACGACTACACCGAAGTGCTCAGCGGTCTCGAGGAGGGCGAGCAGGTCGCGCTCCTCAGCGCCGCCGCCATGCAGGTCCAGCGGCAGCAGGCCACCGACCGCATGAAGGCGATGACGGGCGGCGGGAGCCCACTCGGCGGCGGCGCGCCGGGCGCCGGTGCTGGCGGCGGCCGTCCGCCGGGCCGGTAGGATGCTCTTCGGCGAGACCATCCGCGTCGCCCTCGGGGCGCTCCGCGCGAACAAGCTGCGGTCGCTGCTCACGATGCTCGGAATCGTGATCGGCGTCTCCGCGGTGATCGCGGTGGTCGCCCTCGGACGCGGTGCACAGCAGGCCGTGAACGACCGCATCTCCTCCCTCGGCACCACGCTCCTCACGGTGTCGCCGGGTCAGGCGCGCACGGGCGGCGTCATGTCGTTCGACGTCCGCTCGCGCCTCCTCCTCGAGGACGCCGATGCACTCCGGGATCGCGGCACCGACATCCTCGCGGTGCAGCCCGAGATCTCGAGCAACCTGCAGGTGCAGTTCCTCAACAAGAACACCGGCACGCAGATCGTCGGCACCACAGCCAACTATCCCGAGGTCCGCCGGTACGAGATCGAGATCGGCCGCTTCTTCACCGAGGCCGAGGACATGGGGCGCCAACGCTTCGCGGTCGTCGGTCCCACCGTCGTCACCAACCTCGGCCTCGAGAGCGGCAACGCGCTCGTCGGCGAGAACATCCGCATCCGCGGCATCCAGTTCACCGTGGTGGGCGTCTACAAGTCGAAGGGGCAGGCCTCGCCTTTCAACAATCCCGACGACCAGGTCCTGATCCCGATCCAGACGGCGCGCTTCCGCGTCATGGGCAACAACCGCCTCCGCTCGATCTCCGTGCTCGCCCCCAGCGAGGCGCTGATCCCCGAGGCGATGGCCGACATCACGAAGATCCTGCGCCGCGAGCACAAGCTGCGCTCGGACAAGCCGGATGATTTCAA
>JAYTNC010000539.1:0-3841 GCA_043748515.1 Gemmatimonadota bacterium
ATCAGCGAGACCTGCTTCGCGCACCTCGACGCGCCGGTGCTCCGCGTGACCGCGCACGACATCCCCCTTCCTTATGCGCCGGCGCTCGAGGATTTCGTCCTCCCGCAGGTGCAGGACATCATCACGGCGGCGCGCCGCCTGGCGGCCTGGTGAGCATTCCCGACGGTACTCCGGTGGTCGACGAGGCCCCCTCGACGCTCCGCGTCGTGGGCATCGGGTGCTTCATGGCCTGGATCGGCGGGCTCTCCGGCGCGATGATCGCGGTGCTGGTGTCCAAGGGCGTGACCTTCTTCTCGAAAGCGCCGCGGTGTGACGGCATCCCGACGTGCGACTGGTACATTTATGCAGCGGTCGGGGGCGGTATCGGCTTCCTGACCCTTCCGTGGCTCGTGATCTCGGCCCTGCGGCGCCCCAAGGCGCCCCGGACCGGAACTCCTGACGACAAGAACTGAGCGAGGTTGCATCCGTGGCCCGTATTGACGTGATCATGCCCCAGATGGGCGAGTCCATCGCCGAAGGCACGCTCTCGCGCTGGCTCAAGAAGGTCGGCGACGAAGTGAAGCGGGACGAGCCGATCTTCGAGATCTCCACCGACAAGGTCGACGCCGAGATTCCCGCGCCGTCGGCGGGCGTCCTCGCCGAGATCATCGTGCACGAGGGAACGACGGTGCCGGTGAACGCGATCGTCGCGCGCATCGAGACCGACAAGGGCGCCTCGCTCGCGCCCGCTGCTGCGCCGGCGCCGGCCGCCAGTGCGACGGCTGCTGCGGTCGCCGCGCCCGTTGCGGCTTCGGCCGCCTCGGCCGCCTCGGCGGCGGCACCGGCGCGTCACGCTGCCACAGCCGGATCGTTCGAGGAGCGCATCCGCACCAAGTCGTCGCCGCTCGTGCGGCGCATGGCCGCCGACGCCGGTGTCGACATCACCGCGCTCTCGGGTTCGGGGATCGCCGGCCGCGTCACCAAGAAGGACCTCGTCGGTTATATGGAAAGCGGCCCGCACACGCCGGCGGCCCCTGCGGCGATGCCATCGGCGATGCCGAGCGGACTGCCGTCGTCGATGGCCGTCTCCGTCGGCCACGCGCACGAGCCGACCTTCAACGCATGGGCCGGCGACGTCGTCGAGCCGATGTCCAAGATCCGCCGCCTCACCGCGGACCACATGCGCCAAGCCAAGCAGGTCGCGGCGCATGTGACGAGCTTCTTCGAGATCGACCTCACGCGCATCGCGCGGATCCGTGCGAACAGCCGCGCGGCCTTCGAGTCCGAGACGGGACAGAAGCTCACCTTCCTGCCGTTCATCATCCGCGCGGTCGTCGAGACCCTGCGCCGTCACCCGGTCCTCAACGCGACGGTGAGCGGCACCGACGTGATCCTGCGCAAGCGCATCAATGTCGGCATCGCCGTCGCGCTCGATCCCACCGGACTCATCGTGCCGGTGCTGAAGGACGCCGACGGCCTCAACCTCACGGGCATCACGCGCGGCACGAACGACCTCGCCGCGCGCGCGCGCTCCAAGAAGCTGAGCCCCATGGACGTGCAGGATGCGACGTTCACGATCACCAACCCGGGCGTCTTCGGCTCGCTCATGGGCACGCCGATCATCCCCGTCGGCACCACCGCGATCCTCTGCCTCGGCGCGATCGAGAAGCGGCCCAAGGTCATCACCGGGCCCGACGGCGAGGACACGATCGCGATCCGCACCTGCGCCTACTTCTCGATCAGCTTCGACCACCGCGTGGTCGACGGCGCCGATGCCGACCGCTTCATGGCCGACCTCAAGAAGACCCTCGAATCGGTGACGGGCTGACGTGCCACGTTCCCTGAGCATCCACCGCAGCGTCGTGACGCCGAATGACCGCCCGAAGTTCTTCGATCGGCTGCGGACGCGCGAGGCGCACTTCCAGCGCCTCGGCTGCCGCTACTGGGTGTTCGAGGAGAAGGGACTACAGGGCGCGTTCGTGGAGTTCTGCGAAGCGAACGACGCCGAATCGCTCGCCGCGGCGCACGCGGCCTCGCCCGATCCCGTGCTGGATCCGGCGCGCATCTATTGCCTAGTGGAGTTGTCCTGATGCCCGCGCGTTCCCTTGAGATCGACGGCCGCCACTGGAAGGTCTACCCGAGCGGCTACATCACACAGTACGACGCCGACGAGTTCGGTCTGCTCTTCGTGTGCGGCGTTGCGGACGAGCGCGAGGTTCGCGTGACACGCTATTCGCCCGGGACCTCGCGTTCGCGCGAGCGGTCACTGGCCGATCTCGCCGACGGCGAGCTGCGCCGGCTCTTCACCCTTTCGCAGCCCAGCCAGACGTCGCCTGAGGCCGGTTACGCGCAGTGACCGCTGAGGTCGCGGCGTCGCCCGCGCCCGCGCGCTTCGTCGACCTGCACGCGCACTCGACCGCGTCCGACGGATCGCAGTCCCCGGTGGCCGCGGTCGAGCACGCGCATCGCGCGGGACTCGCGGCCTTCGCGCTCACCGACCACGACACCCTCGCGGGGATCCCCGACGCGCAGCGCACCGCCGACGCCCTTGGGCTGCGCCTCGTGCCCGGCGTCGAGATGAGCGTCCATCAGGGCCCGACCGAGGTCCACCTGCTCGGCCTGCACATCCGCGACGTCGCCGCGCTGCAGGCGCGGCTCGAGATCTATCGCGACCATCGCCGCTCTCGCGCGATCGAGATCGTCACGAAGCTCAACGCGGTCGGTGTGGCGGTCACGGTCGAGGCCGTGCTCGAGGCCTCGGCCGGCGGCGCGATCGGCCGACCGCACGTCGCGAAAGCGCTGATCGCCGGCGGCTTCGTCCGCGATTCACGCGAAGCGTTCGATCGCTATCTCGCGGCGGGGAAGCCCGCGTTCGTCGAGAAGGAGCGGCTCGACATCGCGGAAGGGATCGAGATCATCCATGAGGCCGGCGGACTCGCGGTGATCGCGCACCCCGGTGCGGAGGGACGGCGCGAGCGCATCGAGCCCCTCGTCGCGCTCGGGCTCGACGGACTCGAGGTGAAGCATCCGAGTCATTCGTCCGAGGACATGAAGCGCATCGCCGCGCTCGCTGAGTTCTTCGGTCTGCTGCCAAGCGGCGGATCGGACTGGCATGGCGCGATGCAGGGCGGTCGCTCGCTCGGTGCCATGCAGGTGTCCCACGCGTGGCTCGACGAACAGGATATGCGCGTCGCGCGCGTTCGGGCCGGATGAGCGCGGTCCTCGGCGACATCGTGCCGCGTGGCATCGCGCCTCCCGGCGGAACCTCCCGCGGTGTCGCGCTCGTCACCGGGGCCGGACAGCGCGTCGGACAGGCGATCGCGATCGCCCTCGGTGGGCAGGGCTGGCGCGTGGCGGTGCACCATCACGGATCGGCCGACGGCGCCGACGAGACCGTCGCCCGTATCCGCGAGGCGGGCGGCGAGGCGCGCGCGATGCGCGCCGACCTGCGCGACGCCGAAGCCGCCCCCACCCTCATCCACTCGGTGCTGGAGGCCTTCGGACGGATCGACGTGCTCGTGAACTCGGCTGCCGGCATGGTGAGGACGCCGATCGGCGCCACGACCGCCGAGCAGTTCGACGCGATCCTCGCGTTGAACCTGCGCGCGCCGTTCCTGCTCGCCCAGACGGCCGCCGGCGTGATGCGCGACGGCAGCGTCATCGTGAACATCGCCGATCACATGGCGGACGAGCCGTGGCCGGACTACCTCGTGCACGGCGTGAGCAAGGCGGGGGTGGTGGCGCTCACGCGCCATCTCGCGGCCGCGCTCGCGCCGCGCGTGCGCGTGAACGCCGTCGCACCGGGCTTCGTGCTCGCGCCCGTCGGCATGCCCGCCGACGCGGCGGAGCGTTTCGCGGCCGA
>JAYTNC010000540.1:0-3622 GCA_043748515.1 Gemmatimonadota bacterium
GGGACACCGCCGTTCCAGACGGTGTTGTTCTTCCCCGGCGACGGCGGCTTCGGCGTGCGCTCGACGACGTACATCGCCGGCGGCAACGAGGTGGACTTCCTCGTCCGGAGCGGACGCGCGGTGCTCTATCCCATCTACAAGGGGGTGGGGGACCGCAGCGACAGTCTGCCGTCGACGATCCCGAACATGAGCATCGAGTATCGCGATCATGTGCTCATGTGGGGGAAGGACGTGCGGCGCGCGCTCGACTTCGCCGAGTCGCGGCCCGAGCTCGACCCGGTGCGGATCGCGTACTTCGGCGTGAGCTGGGGCGGGCGCATGGGCGGCCTGATGCCGGCGATCGAGCCGCGCATCAAGGCGGTGGTGCTGCACGTGGCGGGCCTGCGCATGCAGCGTCCGCGACCCGAGGCCGATCCGTTCAACTTCCTCGCGCAGGTCACGCAGCCCACGCTGATGCTCAACGCGACCAACGACGACTACTTCCCGGTCGAGACGTCGCAGAAGCCGTTCTTCCGCCGGCTCGGGACGCCGGCGGCGGACAAGCGCTACGTGCTGTTCGAGGGCGGGCACATGCTGCCGCGCACGCAGTTGATCAGCGAGTCGCTGGCGTGGCTCGACAGTTATCTGGGGCCGGTGCGGTAGATCGCGAGCGCGCGTCGTCGCGCGCGGGTCTTTAGAGCGTCTCGCCGCGCTCGAGTCGCGCGGCGATCGCGTCCATCTGCTCCTGCCGCGTGCGCGCCCAGCCCCTGAGGCGCGCCACGCCCACGCCGATCGACGCGAGTCCCATCGCCGCGATCGGCGCGAAAGACGCGAGATACCCCGGCTGCCCGAGCACGCCAGTGGCGGCGCCGAGCGCCGTCATGAAGCCGGAGAAGCCGACGATCGACATGCCGGCCACGAGAAATCCCTGCGCCGTGGCGTTGCGCGTCTTGAGGCGCACGCGATCGCCGCTACCGCCGGGTTCGACGAGCACCTGCAGGTTGCCGTTCGTCCACTGCCGCAACGAGCCGTCGGTGCGCAGCGCACCGCGCGCCTGGAAGGTGTCGCGCAGTAGCACGACGAGCCGTTCCCATTCGGCGTCCGAGAGGCGGCGGTCGAGCTGCACCGTGCGCCCGACGCCGATCGCGATGCCGAGGACGCGTGAGGGCGCGGGTTGCGCGGGGCGGTCGAGCGCGCGCGCCGCATCGGCGACGTGCTCGAGCGACATGCCCGCCTGCCGGCCGATCTCCTGCAGTTCGGCGAGCGTGAGCCCTTCACCGGATGGGAGCGCGCGCTGGGTCGCCGGGCGCGCCTCGGCGGCGCGCGCGAAGATCTCGGCGGTCTCGTTCTCGTCGTAGCGTCGCTCGGGCATGACTGAAGTCTCGCGAGTCGACGTACCACCGGTAAAGGCCCTTGGTGAACGCCCACGTCGAACGCCCTCGTTGAATGCTCTCGGTGAACGCCCTCGGCGTGGAGCGTGGCCGTTGTGGACGGTGGCGGCGGGAGATACCTTCGCCGCGTTCCCGCCGCACTCCCCGTCGGACTCCGCCCGAAGCCCATCGCCATGCGCCATCGCCTGCCGTTCCCCGCGCTGCTCCTCGTCGCCGCGCCTGTGCTCTCGACGTTCGCCTTGAACGGAACGCTCGCCGCGCAGACGCCCGCCACCGCGCTCACCGATGGGCTGCGATTCCGCACGATCGGCCCGGCCGCGATGTCGGGCCGCATCGTCGACCTCGCCGTGATCGAGGCGACGCCGCACGTCTTCTACGCGGCGTCGTCGACCGGCGGGCTCTACAAGACCACCAACAACGGCACCACGCTCACTGCGCTCTTCGGCAACGAAGGCACGCATTCGATCGGCGCGATCGCCGTGCATCAGCGCGACACGAACGTCGTCTGGCTCGGCACGGGCGAGCGCGCGAACCGGCAGAGTTCGTCGTGGGGCGACGGCGTGTATCTCTCGCGCGACGGCGGGACCACTTGGAAGAACGTCGGCCTCAGGGCGTCGGCGCACATCGGGCGGATCGTGCTGCATCCGCAGCTCTCCGACGTGGCGTTCGTCGCGGCGATGGGCCAGCTGTGGGGGCCGAACGACGAGCGCGGGCTCTACCGCACGCGCGACGCCGGCGCGACCTGGCAACGCGTGCTCTTCGTCGACGCGAACACCGGCGTCTCCGACGTTGCGATGGATCCGTCCGACCCGAGCATCCTCTATGCGGCGTCGTACCAGCGCCGGCGCACCTCGTTCGGCTTCGACGGCGGCGGTCCGGGCAGCGCGCTCTGGAAGTCCACCGACGGCGGCGAGACGTGGCGCAAGCTCACGCGCGGGCTCCCCGCAGGCGAGTACGGCCGCATCGGCATCGGGATCTTCCGCGGCGATCCGCGCACGGTGTACGTGAGCGTGGAGCAGGGCCTGCGCTACACGGCCTCGACCAACTACGAGGAGCCGCAGGCGGGCCTCTACCGCTCCGACGACCGCGGCGAATCGTTCACGCAGCAGAGCACATGGAACCCGCGCCCGATGTACGCGAGTCAGGTGATCGTCGATCCGGTCGATCCCTGCCGCATCTATATGATGAACTTCTTCTCGATGTCGACCGACTGCGGGAAGACGTCCCGCTCGCTGCGGCAATCGCTCCACGGCGACGACCGCTTCATGTGGGTGAATCCCGCGAACCCGCGGCACCTCATCAAGGCCGACGACGGCGGCATCGGCATCAGCTATGACCAGGCGCAGTCCTGGCAGTTCATCACCGACCTGCCGGTGAGCCAGTGGTATCGCGTCTCGGTGGACAACCGCAAGCCGTACCGCGTGTACGGCGGTCTGCAGGACAACGGCTCGTGGTCCGGTCCCTCCGCGACGTATCGCAGCGAAGGCATCACCAACGCCGACTGGGTGAAGTGGGGCGGGGGCGACGGCTTCTTCAACGTCGTCGACACCTCCGACAATCGCACGCTGTTCAGCGCCTCGCAGTTCCTCGGCCTCTCGCGGATCGACCTGACCACCGGGCAGGAACGCAGCATCCGTCCCGGCGATCCGACCGGCGCGATCGCGGCGCGGCGCAACTGGACCACCTGGGGCGACCGCACCGCGCCGCCGCAGCGACTCGGCAACGCGATGGCGCCGGCCAACTGGGACGCGCCGGTCATCCTCTCGCCGCACGACAGGCGCACGCTCTACACCGGCACGAACATCCTCTGGAAGAGCAGCGATCGCGGCGACACCTGGGTCGCGCTCGGCGACCGCACGACGGGCATCGACCGGCGCACGCTCCCGATCATGGGGAGGATGCCGATCGCGGCCACGCGTTCGCTCGACGACGGCCAGCCCTATTGGCCCTCGGTGAGCGCGATCGCCGAGTCGCCGCGCACGCGCGGCGTGCTCTGGGTCGGGACCGACGACGGCAACGTGCAGCGCAGCGGCGACGACGGGCGCACCTGGACCGAGATGGCGTCGCGGCTCACCGGCCTGCCGCGCGGCGCGTGGATCAACGGGATCGAGGCGTCGCGACATGTCGTGGGTCGCGCGTACGTGGTCGCGACGAACTACCGCAACGGCGACTTCGCCAACTACGTCTTCCGCACCGACGACGACGGCCGTACCTGGGCGCGCATCGACGGCGGCCTGCCCGCGCAGCGCGTC
>JAYTNC010000541.1:0-5590 GCA_043748515.1 Gemmatimonadota bacterium
TGATCCTCACGATGTCCGAGTTCGGGCGGATGGCGCGGCAGAACGGGAACGGCGGCACCGATCATGGCCACGCCGGCGCGATGTTCGCGATCGGCGGCGGCGTGAAGGGCGGCAAGGTGCATGGCCGCTGGCCCGGACTCGCGCGCGAGCAGTTGCACGAAGGGCGCGATCTCGCGCTCACGACCGACTTCCGCACGGTGTTCAGCGAAGTCGCGGGCACGCATCTCGGCGCGACGCGCACCGACGCGCTCTTCCCGGGGTTCGAGGGCGCGCGGGGGTTCGGGCTGCTCGGCTGATCGGGTATCTTGCCCGTATGCAGATCGCCGTTCGTTCCGCCGTGGGGACATTGATCCTCGCGGCCACTCTTCCGTTGCTCGCCTGCCAATCAGCGCGCGACGAGCAGACCGCCGCGACCGCCGCGAAGGCGCTTCCCGCGAGCGTAGCGCGCAGCGCCAACGAACTCGGCGTGATCCCGGTGCTCGAGTATCACCTGATCGGCGAGCGCGAGAGCCGTTGGTCGCGCAATCATCTGCAGTTCGCGCGCGACCTCGAGCTGCTGCATACGCGCGGGTACCGGCCGATCACCGTGCGCCAGCTCGTGACCAAGCGGATCGACGTCGCGCCCGGGATGACGCCCGTGGTGATCACGTTCGACGACGCGTCGCCAGGCCAGTTCCGCTTCATCGAGCGCGGTGACACGGTGCGCGTCGATCCGACGTCGGCGCTCGGCATCTGGGAAGCGTTCGCCGCGAAGCACCCCGAGTGGAGCGGCCGCGCGGTGTTCTGCGTGCTGCCGTCGGCGACCGAGGGCCACGCCTTCTTCGGCGACAAGGGGATCCAGGGTCAGCGCACCGCGTGGCGCCTCGCGAAGGTGCGGTATCTCGCCGAGCGCGGCTACGAGCTGTGCAACCACACGCTCTGGCACGCGAACCTCGCGAAGATGAGCGACTCGATGGTGCAGGAGCAGATCGCGCGCGCGCAACTCGCCGTCGACTCGGGCATGGCCGGGTACCGCATGCGCACCATGGCGTTGCCGCTCGGCATCTGGCCGAAGGATCGCACGCTGCTGCAGCGCGGCTCGTGGCGCGATCCGAAGAGCGGTCGCACGACGCGCTATGAGATCGACGCGGTGCTGAAGGTCGCGGGCGGTCCGTCGCGCAGTCCGTTCGATACGCTGTTCGATCCGCTGCGCATCCCGCGCGTGCAGGTCTTCGGTGACGAACTGCGGATCCTGCTCGATCGTTTGGACCGCAGCGGGGTACGCTACACAGCGGAGCCACCGCAGTAATCCAAAGGTCGCGTCATATAGTATCAGACTGTGACGCACTGGTAGCGCTGCGCGACAACATCGGTGAGCCTTCGCTCATTCAAGGAGCGTTGAGTGCCTATCCGTCGTCCCCGTACGCCCAAGCCGTCGTTGCGCCACATCGTCTTCCTCGAGACGATGGCGCAGACGAGCGCGACAAGTCCGTTGCCGTCCGGCGCGCACGCGACCTTCCTCACGCTGCGGCTGCTCGATCACTGGATCCCGCTCGGCGCCGCACTCGCGTCGCCCGACGCGCCCGCGCACCGCGCGACGCGCCTCGCGGTGAACGCGATCGCCGGCGACGTCGAACTGCGCCGCGCCCTCGGTGCGGTCATCGATGCGATCGCCGCACTGCGCGAACCCGATGCGCAGCCGGTGCTCCCGCTCCTGCGCGCGCTCGCGATGCTGCTCGAGGACCGCGGGCTCACCGCGCAGGCGGGCGACGTGCACGAGACGATCACGCGGCTCGTGGACAGCGCGACGCAGCCCGACCTCGCCTTCGAGTCCCTCATGCACCGCGGCCACTGCCTGAGGCAGACGGGCGAGTTCGAGTGGGCCGAGCAGGCGTTCGGCAACGCCTCGGTGCTCGCCACGCGCGAGCGTGACACCGTTCGCGTCGAGGCCGCGCGCGCGGCGCGCGCCGAAGTGCAGCTGCTGCTGGGCACGTCGCAGGCCACTCCTTCCTTCGCCTGAGACCGCGATGATCATCGCCACCTGCGTCGAATCACAGAAGCTCGTTCGTCTGCGCGACGCGCTCGTCGAGCCGCACCGGCTCCACGTCGCGCTCGACTGGGACCACGCCGACAGCATCATGCGGCGTCAGCCGGTGGACGTGCTCGTCGTCGATCCGACCTTCGGGACCGAGGTGCCGGACGCCGACCGGATCCTCGCGCTGCGCGCGGAGTTCCGTTCGGTACCGATGGTCGTCTACTCGCACCTCGAAGCATCGACGCTCGGCCCGCTGATCGCACTCGGCCGGGACGGCATCGAACAGCTCGTCTTGGAGGGCATCGACGACGACGCCTGGCAGTTGCGGCGCGTGCTCGAGACGCAGCCCGGTGTCGCGCTCGCCGAGAAACTGATCGCGCTGCTGCGGCCGACGTTCAAGCATCTCCCGGCCGACGTCGCGCGCGCGATCGAGCGCGTGATCCACACGCCGGCGGCCTTCCGTGGCGTGCCGGATCTCGCGGCGGCAGCGAACGTCTCGCGGCGCACGATCTACCGCGAGTGCGAGCGCGCGCAGCTGGCCTCGCCGCGCGAGATCATCGCCGCGGCGCGCGTGCTACGCGCCTACGCGTTCCTGCAGGAGTCGGACCACGCGATCGAGGAGGTCGCGGCGAACCTCGGCTTCTCGAGTCCGCATCACCTGACGAAGACCGTCCGGTGGGCCTGCGGGATGACCACCGCGCGTGCGCGCGACCGGATCGGGCCCGACGAGTTCGTGGAGTTGCTGGTGGCGAAGCTGCTGCCGCTCAGAACGTCCACTTCTTGATGGTGCCGAGCGCCGACGCGAGTGCCGACTTCTCGTCGGCCGACTCGGCGGTGGCGAGCAGCATCTCGTAGGTGCCGACCGCGAGCTTGAGGGCGACCGGATCGTTCTCCGCGCTCGCGACGCTCGTCGCGTTGTCGGCGAGGGCGGCATGCGCGAGCTTGTCGTCGGGGAAGCGCATGGTGACCTGATGCCAGCGCGTCATGCGACCGCGGGGCGACGACTCCGCAAGCGCCCAGAGATGCCAGGCGGCACGGTTGGACGGGTCGGCGGCGAGGGCGCGTCCGGCGATCTGACCGACCACGTCGGGACCGCGGCCGGTGAGCCAATAGGCGTTGGCGAGGGCCACGAGCGCGGCGGCATTCTCGGGCTCGCGCTCGACGACGCGTTCATAGACGGGGCCGGCGACCTCGTGCATCTCGCGATAGGGCTCGACGGCGGCGACGAGGTCGGCGGCATCGGGCGTTTCGGCGCAGATCGCGTCGAGGCGGGCGAGAAGACTTGGAATATCGGCTTCCGAGCGATAATCCTTCACGGCGGCCGCCACGGCGGCGCGCGCATCGGGTACTGAGCGGACCATCAATAAAAGTAGCCGCCACGACCCACCCGTGGCACCGGAGCGACGTTGAGCAACGCCGAGGATCAGAGGGGCCTGCAGCACACACTGAACAACCCGTTGGCGGCGCTTCTCGCGGAGCTGCAGCTGCTGGAGATGGAGGAGCTCACGCCGGCGCACCGCGAATCGGTGGAACGCATGATCGGGCTCTGCCGCCGGGTGATCATGATCGTGCGCGAGCGGATCCCGCCCTCGCAGCTGTAGGGTTGCAGCGGTAGGGTGCAGCGGTAGGGTTGCGCACTGCGCCCGTACCACGCATACTCCTTGTACCGATCGTCGTGGTGAGGCGTTGCCCACCGGACGATCGCGCTCCCCGACGCTCCCCCGCCGTGCCCTTGAGCGCGGCGCCCCCCCGGCAGACAGGCCGGGACCTGGCCGGATACGTCTGGACGCTTGCTTCACATCGCTGGAACGCGGCTGCGCTTCCGCAACGACCCTCGTGGTCCTACACCCGTATGCATGACTGAAAGCCGTCGTCCGCCCCGCCGTGGGCGTGGTGCGCGTCCGCGTGGCAAGGCTGCCGCAGACGCCATCGACATCAACACAGAAGCCGATCCGTATCGCGACGCATCCGAGCCTGCAGAGGCCCGCGTCGCCGAGGCGCCCGCCCCACCGCCGGCGCCGGTCAATGAGGCGCCAAGCGCGCCGGCCAACGACTTCTCCGAGTCCGCTCCCTCCGTAGCGAGCGAGCGAAACGAAGCGCCGGGCAACGGCGCCCCCCGCGAGCAACAGAACGGCGAGCGGGCCTTCGCCGACAATGGGGAGCGGGGCGATCGCAGCGGGCGTGGCCGTCGCGGCCGCCGACAGCGTGGTCGCGGCCGTGGCCCCGAGCGCCCTGAGCGTGGCAGCGAGCGTCCCGAGCGTGGCCCCCGGCCCGAGCGCGGACCGCGCCCGGAGCGCGGTGAGCGTCCTGACCGCGGCGAAGCCCGCGGTGGCGATCAGGGTCCGCCGGTCATTTTGGTGGTCGATGGCGAAGCGGCGGGCTGGTTCGATCCGGCGCGCGACGCCGGCTTCATCCGTCGCGCGGAGTTCAGCTACCTCGCCGATCCGAACGACGCCTGGGTCCCGCCACATCTCGTGAAGCAGTACGTCCTGCGCCGTGGCGACGCGATCGACGCGCGGATCGGTCGCGACCATCGCGGCCGGCTCTCGGTGGCGGAGATCGTCACGATCAACGGCCAGGAGCCCAACGCCGAGCTCAAGCGGACCGACTTCCAGACGCTCACCGCGTCGTATCCGGAGCGGAAGCTCACGCTGGAGACCGGCCGCCCCGCGAAGGGCGGTCCCGAGCTCACGCGTCGCGCGATCGACCTGATCGCGCCGATCGGCTACGGCCAGCGCGCGTTGATCGTGGCACCGGCCCGCGCCGGCAAGACGATGCTCATGCAGGCGATCACCGAAGGCATCGCGGAGAACCATCCCGAGGCGACGCTGCTCATCCTGCTCGTGGACGAACGTCCCGAGGAAGTGAGCGAGGCGATCTCGTGGGGCGTGGGCGAGGTGGTCGCGTCGAGCTTCGACCAGCCGGCCAAGCGTCACGTGGAAGTGGTGGAGATGGTGATCGAGCGCGCGCGTCGCCTGGTCGAGCAGGGCAAGGACGTGGTGATCGTGCTCGACTCGCTGACGCGCATGGCGCGCGCCTTCAACACCGCGGAGCGCGGCACGGGCCGCACGCTCTCCGGCGGCCTCGACACCTCGGCGATGGCGAAGCCCAAGGCCTTCTTCGGCTCGGCGCGCTACATCCTGCCGCAGCATGGCGGCGGCTCGCTCACGATCATCGCAACGGCGCTCGTCGAGACCGGCTCGCGCATGGACGACGTGATCTTCGAGGAGTTCAAGGGCACCGGCAACTGCGAGATCAAGCTCGACCGTTCGCTGTCCGAGAAGCGGATCTTCCCCGCCTTCGACATCGCGACGTCGGGAACGCGGCGCGAGGAGAAGTTGTACAAGGCGGAGCAGATCGACGCGATCTACACGCTCCGGCGCGGGTTGCAGCAGATGCCGCCGCAGGCGGGGATGGAGTGGTTGATCAAGCGGATCGCGGGGACGACTTCGAACGACGCGTTGCTCGCGGGCCTCTAGTCCTGCTTCTGGATGAAGGATGAATGATGAAGGTCGAAAGTTGAAAGGCGTTGCGGGGACTGGGATTTGCTCCCGGTCCCCGCATCTCGCATTCAAG
>JAYTNC010000542.1:0-1880 GCA_043748515.1 Gemmatimonadota bacterium
CCGCGCCGCGTGAGCAGCGCCGCGCCGATGTACGCGAGCCCGATGCGCGGCAGCACGCCGGGGAGACGGATCTCGGTGATGCGCGTGAGCGGCCAGAACGGGAAGGCCGAGAGGAGCCAGCCGAAGAGGATGATCAGCGCGCCGCGGCGGAGCACCTGCTGCAGGATCGCGCGCTCCGAGTCGCCGCGCGCGCGACGGCCCTCGGCCGAGAGATGCGTGGTGATGCCGACGATGAACAGGAAGAACGGGAAGATCAGGTCGGTCGGCGTCCACCCGTGCCAGGGCGCGTGCGCGAGCGGCGGGTAGATCGAACCCCAGCTGCCGGGATTGTTCACCAACAGCATTCCGGCGACGGTCGCGCCGCGGAAGACGTCCAGGGCCAGCAGGCGCTCACGGGGGGCGGGAGTCATGGGGAGAACTTCGCGCTCCGGGGCTTCCGGCGCGAGGGGCGCAGGTGCTATATCCGCTCACCTTCCCACCCGAGGCACGCGCGTGATCTTCCGCAGCCGGTTCCCCGATGTCGCCATTCCCGACGTCTCGCTCACGGAGTTCGTGTTCGAGCATGTCGCACGGTTCATCGATCATCCTGCGCTGATCGACGGGCCCACGGGCCGCGTCGTCACGTACCGGGGACTGCTGCAGATGATCGGACGGGTGAGCGCCGCGCTTGCCTCGCGCGGATTCGGCAAGGGGAGCACCGCCTGCATCTACAGCCCCAACGTGCCCGAGTACGCGGCGATCTTCTTCGCGGTCGCGCGAAACGGCGCGACCAACACCACGGCGAACCCGCTCTACACCGCCGACGAACTCGCGAAGCAGCTCGCCGACTCGGGCGCGCGGATCGTCTTCACGGTGCCGCAACTCGCCGAGCGCGCGCTCGCGGCGGCGAAGGGAGTCGGCGCGCCGGTCGTCGTGCTCGGCGAGGCGCCGGGCTGCATCCCGTTCGCCGAGTTCATCGCGGAGGGCGGCGACGGTGCCGAGGGACTCGCGGCGCGACTCCCCGCGGTGCCGATCGACTCGGCGCGCGACATCGTGACGCTCCCCTATTCGAGCGGCACCACGGGCCTGCCCAAGGGCGTGATGCTCACGCATCGCAACCTCGTCGCGAACATGGCGCAGTGCGACTTCATCGACCCCAGCGGCCCCGGCGACCACACGATCGGCATCCTCCCGTTCTTCCACATCTACGGGATGCTCGTGATCCTGTGCATGGTGCTGCGGAAGGGCGCGACCGTCGTCACCATGCCGCAGTTCGACCTCGAGACCTATCTGCGCCTCACTGCGCAGTACAGGTGCCGGACCGCGTACCTCGTGCCGCCGATCGCGCTCGCGCTCGCGAAGCATCCTTTGGTCGACCAGTTCGATCTCTCGTCGCTCGAGATGATCAACTCCGGCGCCGCCCCGCTCGGCGCCGACCTCGAGCTCGCGGTCGAGAAGCGACTGCACTGCATGATGAAGCAGGGTTACGGCATGACCGAGGCGAGTCCGGTGACGCACTTCACGCCGACCGATGCCGCGCTCGTGCGCCATGGCTCCTGCGGCCTCGTCATACCCAACACCGAGGTGCGCGTCGTCGACCTCAAGACCAAGCAGGACATCGGCGTCGGTGAGCACGGCGAGCTGCTGATCCGCGGCCCGCAGATCATGAAGGGCTATCTCAACGCCCCCGAGGCGACCGCCGAGTCGATCGACCGCGACGGCTGGCTCCACACGGGCGACGTGGGCTACGCCGATGCCGACGGTTTCTTCTTCATCGTCGACCGGCTCAAGGAGTTCATCAAGTACAAGGGGTACCAGGTCGCGCCGGCGGAGCTCGAGGCGTTGCTGCTCACGCATCCTGCGGTGGCCGATGCCGCCGTGATCCCGAAGGCCGACGCCGA
>JAYTNC010000543.1:0-3183 GCA_043748515.1 Gemmatimonadota bacterium
ACCACCGAAGGGATCTGCGCCTCGGCGTCCTTGAGCGTGAAGTACCAGTGACCGCTCGGGTACTGCTTGAAGCCGGAGACCTCGCCGCGCACCCAGAGCTTGGGGAAGGCGCCCTCGAGCACATCCTTCGCCGCGCTCGTGAGCGCGTGGACGGAGAGTGCTTCGGCGGAGGTCGCGCCGGCGTGGCTCACGCGCTCGCCGCGCCCCCATGACTGATCCGGGCCGCGCGCACCGTGTTGGCGAGCAGCATCGCGATCGTCATCCGCCCCACGCCGCCGGGGACCGGGGAGATCTTCGACGCCACCTGGCTCACTTCGTCGAACTTCACGTCGCCGACGATGCGGTACCCCTTCGGCGTCGTCGGGTCGTCCACCCGGTTGATGCCCACGTCGATCACCACCGCACCGGGCTTCACCATGTCGGCCGTCACCATCTCCGGCTTGCCGATCGCGGCGATCAGGATGTCCGCGCGGAGCGTGTGCGACTTGAGGTCCTTCGTGCGCGAGTGACAGAGCGTGACGGTGCAGTCGGCGCCCTTGCCGCTCTGGATCAGCAGCGCGGCCATCGGCTTGCCGACGATGTTGCTGCGCCCGAGGATCACCGCCTCCTTGCCCGCGGTCTCCACGCCCGCCTCGGCGAGCATCACCTGCACACCCGCCGGCGTGCAGGGCGCGAAACCGTCCGCGTCACCGGTGAAGAGCTTGCCGACGTTCAGCGGATGGAACCCGTCGATGTCCTTCGCCGGCGAGATCCGCCGGATCACCTTCTGGCTGTCGATGTGCTTCGGCACCGGCATCTGCACGAGGATCCCATGCACTGCGGGATCGGCATTGAGCCGGTCGATCACCGCGAGCAGGTCGGCCTCGGACGTCGACGCCGGCAGGCGGATCGACTCGCCGTTCATGCCGGCTTCCTTGCAGGCCTTCTCCTTGCTCGCGACGTACACGGCGCTCGCCGCGTCGTCGCCGACCAGCACGGCGGTGAGGCCGGGCGTGATCCCGAGCTTCTTGAGTTCGGCCGTCTCCTGCGCGACGCGCAGGCGCACGCGCGCCGCGATCGCGACGCCGTCGATGATCTCAGCGGGCAATGTTCGAACTCCTCATTTCACGGATCGCGACGACCTTGATCTGGCCCGGGTACTGCAACTCGGACTCGACGCGGCGCGCGATCTCCTCGGTGAGCGATGCCATGCGGTTGTCGTCGACCATGTCCGGATTCACGATCACTCGGACCTCGCGGCCGGCCTGGATCGCGAACACGCGGTCGACGCCCTTGTAGCTCGCGGCGATCTTCTCGAGCCCCTCGAGCCGCTTCACGTACGTCTCGAACGCCTCGCGGCGCGCCCCCGGGCGCGAGCCCGAGATCGCGTCGGCGGCCTGCACGAGCACCGACACCTCGCTCTCGTGCGGCACGTCGTCGTGGTGCGCGGCGATGCAGTTCACGACGAGCGGATGCTCGCCGTACTTGGTCGCCACTTCCACGCCGAGCTGGACGTGCGTGCCCTCGTGGTCGTGCGTCAACACCTTGCCGATGACGTGCAGCAGCGCGCCGCGCTTGGCCATCGCGACGTCGAGCCCGAGTTCGGCAGCCATGATGCCGGCGAGGAAGGCCACTTCCTTGGAATGGAAGAGGATGTTCTGGCCGTAGCTCGTCCGCCACTTCATGCGGCCGATCAGCTTGATGACCTCCGGATGCAGGCCATGCACGCCCACTTCGTAGGCGGCCTGCTCGCCGGTCTCGATGATCCCGGCCTCGACCTCCTTCT
The DNA here is from genome assembly GCA_043748515.1 of Gemmatimonadota bacterium. Taxonomy (GTDB): domain Bacteria; phylum Gemmatimonadota; class Gemmatimonadetes; order Gemmatimonadales; family Gemmatimonadaceae; genus Pseudogemmatithrix. The sequence goes on from JAYTNC010000543.1 coordinate 1,766, forward strand.
TGGACTTCTCGACGACTTCCTCGATCCGTCCCGGATGGATCCGGCCGTCGGCGACGAGCTTCTCGAGCGCCAACCGCGCGACTTCGCGCCGCACCGGGTCGAAGCACGAGACGACCACCGTGTCGGGCGTGTCGTCGATGATCACGTCCACGCCGGTCGCGAGTTCGAAGGCGCGGATGTTGCGCCCTTCGCGCCCGATGATGCGCCCCTTCATGTCGTCCTTCGGCAACGCCACCGCGCTCGCGGTGATCTCCGCCGTGTGCTCGGCGGCGATCCGTTGGACGGCGAGGGCGACGATCTTCTTCGCCTCGCGATCGGCGTTCCGCTTGGCGGTCTCGCGGATCTCGCGGATCCGGTTGCCGGCGTCGGCCTGCGCCTCCTCTTCGAGGCGTCGGATCAGCTCGGCCTTCGCCTCGGAGGCGCTCAGGCCGGCCAACTGCTCCAGGCGGCGGCGCTCCTCGCCCACCAATCCGTCGAGCTCCGCCTGCTTCTCCTCGAGCTGCTTGTCGCGCCGGCCGAGCTCGCTGGCCCGGCGGCCGAGGTCGCGCTCCTTGCCGTCCACGAGGTCGACCTTCTTGTCGAGCTGCTGCTCGCGCTCGACGACCCGCTTCTCCTCGCGCTCGACCTCCTCGCGGCGCCTGCGCGCCTCGAGCTCCCAGGACTCGCGGACCTTCATGACATCTTCCTTGCCGGTGAGGAGGGCCTGCTTCTTGGCCGACTCCGCCTCCCGTTCCGCGTCCGCGACGATCCGCTTCGCGATCTGTTCCGCCGACTGACCCGCCGCCCGCCGGGTCGCTTCCTCTGCCGCCTGACCCTTCCGGCGACCGAACACGAACGCGATCGGAGAGGCGACCCCGAGGGTAACGCCTATCGCGATCGCGATGGCCAGCTCGATTCCCATTTTACACTCTATTAGGAAGGCGGCCGGAGAGCGCCGCGTACTGAAGGAAAGCGCGACGGACTCGCCCAGTGCCTTCGCTCACCTGATCGTACGCCGGCCGGTCCGGCGCCGACGTAGGGCGCGGGGCGGGACGGGGTAACTATCGGAAGCGCTTACACCTACGGGTCTTCGCACCTGCTCGGTGAGAACCTATGCGCCCCCCCCATAAAGTGCAACGATGCCCCAGCGGGCCGGCCCGTCCCAAGGGCCATCGCCGCGCTAGGGGGGCGACCCCTAGTGGAAGTAACAGGGTTGTCCGGGAACGCACCGAACCCGACATTGCGCACATGGGGTCTGACGACGCACCGCGTACTCAATCGCATGGCGACCAACCGGACAGCGGGCCGCGTCCCTTCGCCTGGACCGGCAACGGCGACGTCCTGATCGCCGACGACGAGCCGACGGTCCGGAACCTGACCGCCAGAGCCCTCCAGCGGCTCGGCCTGACGCCCGTCAGCTGCGAGAACGGCACGATCGC
>JAYTNC010000544.1:0-1724 GCA_043748515.1 Gemmatimonadota bacterium
CACGCGCGACGCCGAGCATCCGGTCGAGCGCCCACGCGAGGTTCACCGCGGTCGGTCGCGTCGCGCGGAGGGTCTCGGCGGCGCGCTCCACCTCCGCAAGCTCGGCACCGCCCGCAGCCACCGCGAGCCCGATCGCCGCCGCCACGCCGATCGCCGGCGCGCCGCGCACCGCGAGCGTGCGGATCGCCTCGGCGACCTCCTCCACCGTGTGCAGGTCGCACATACGCAGCTCCCCGGGCAGGTGACGCTGATCGAGGATGCGGAGTGCCCCATCGGGTGCCCACCCGACGACGAGGACCGGCGGTGCGATCTGTTCCATGTGCCAAACGTATAGATTGGAAGCGTCCCCCTCCAGACGACCCCAGCGCCAGGCTCATGTCCGCCTCGTACGAGTTCCTCCTCCTCGACGTCGCCGATCGCGTCGCGACGGTCACGATCAACCGCCCCGACAAGCTCAACGCGCTCAATGCCGCGGTGATCGGCGAGCTCGACCGGATGTTCACCGCGCTCGCCGCGAACGACGCCGTCGGCGCGATCATCCTCACCGGCGCGGGGCGCGCTTTCGTCGCCGGTGCCGACATCGCCGAGGTCGCGGCCGGGGCGGACGAACCCGCCGGTCTCCAGGCGATCGCCGCTTTCGGCAGCCGCGTATTCACACGCATCGAGCGTCTCAACAAGCCGGTGATCGCCGCGGTGAACGGCTTCGCGCTCGGCGGCGGCTGCGAACTCGCGCTCGCCTGCCACATCCGCATCGCGGGCGCGCACGCGAAGTTCGGTCTCCCCGAGACGAAGCTCGGACTGATCCCCGGCTATGGCGGCACGCAGCGCCTGCCGCGCCTGATCGGCCAAGGCCGCGCGCTCGAGCTGATCTTCACCGGCGACATGGTCGACGCCAAGCGCGCCGTCGAGATCGGCCTCGCGAACTCGGTCGTCGACACCGACATGCTGCTCGACGCGGCGCGTGCGATCGCGCTCGCCGCCTGCAAGAACGGCCCGCTCGCGCTCGCACACGCGATCACCGCGGTCACGCAGGGAGCCGACCTCTCCATGGATGCGGCGCTCGCGCTCGAGGCCGAGCATTTCGGCGCGGTCGGCCGCAGCGCCGACATGAAGGAAGGGACCACCGCCTTCCTCGAGAAGCGCGCCGCCGTCTTCCGCGGAGCCTGAGTGGCGCTGCCCGTGACCGCGTCCGTCGCGGCCTCCCCCGAGGGGACTCTCGTGGCGGCCCGGCTCGACGCGCTCACGGTGCGCGACTTCCGCAACATCGCGCATGCGGAACTCCGTTGCGCCGCCGACGGCATCGTCGTGCTCGGCGAGAACGGGCACGGCAAGTCGAACCTGGTCGAGTCGATCGCCTACCTCCGGCTGATGCGTTCACAGCGCGGCGCGCGCGACCGCGACCTCATCCGGCACGGCGAGCCGGCCTTCCACGTGGCCGCTGAAGTGAGCGGCGTCGCGGCGCACCGCGTCACCGCGGCCGTCGACAAGCAGGGACGCAAGAAGATCACGATCGACGGCGGCGAGCCCGAGAAGCTCACCGACGCGCTCGACGCGCTGCCCTCGGTCTCGTTCTCGCCGCGCGACGTGGACCTCGTCGCGGGCTCGCCCGCCGAGCGGCGGCGGTACCTCGACATCACGCTCGCGCTCACTTCGCGCGCGTATCTCAACGCGCTGCGCCATTACCGCGGCGCGCTCGCGCGGCGCAATGCGGCGCTGCGCGACGC
>JAYTNC010000545.1:0-1614 GCA_043748515.1 Gemmatimonadota bacterium
GGACGAGATCAACCGCGCCCCGCCGAAGACGCAGGCGGCGCTCTTGCAGGCGATGCAGGAGCACTCGGTGACGGTCGCCGGCAAGACGTACTCGCTCCCGGAGCCGTTCTTCGTGCTCGCGACGCAGAACCCGATCGAGCAGGAGGGCACGTATCACCTGCCCGAGGCGCAGCTCGACCGGTTCATGTACGAGCTGCGGATCGGCTACCCGACGGTGGACGAGGAGGAGGCGATCGTCTCGACGACGACCGGCGTGCAGAACAACGAGGTGAAGCCGGTGATCAGCGCCGAGACGCTGCGCGAGATGATGCGGCTCGTGCGTCGCCTCCCCGCCCCGCCGTCGCTCGTGAGCTACGCGGTGGGCCTCGCGCGCGCGACGCGTCCGGACGATCCGTCGGCGACGCCGGCGGTGAAGAAGTACGTCAGCTTCGGCGCCGGTCCGCGCGCCGGCCAGTACCTCGTGCTGGGCGCGAAGGCGCGGGCGGCGATGGACGGCCGCAGCGTGCCGGACCTCGAGGATGTGGACGCCGTGGCGTTCAGCGTGATGCGCCACCGCGTGGTGATGAACTTCCAGGCCGAGGCGGAGGGGATGGGGATCGAGAAGGTGTTGGCGCTCGGCGGGCGGGGGCGGGAGAAGTAGTCCGCGCGGCGCCGCGGGACTTCGCGTACAACGAAAGGACCGGCGGGCGACGAGATCGCCTGCCGGTCCTTTCGTCGTCGACCGGGCGTGATCTCTCGCAAGCCGAGGCCCTCGAACGAGTTGCCAGCCGCATTGCGCGGAGCTACCGTTGGCCGCCTCGGCCGGCGATGACGGGGCGGTGACGGCTCGTCGCGAGTGTCCGGGAGACGTCAAACCGGGGATGACGCGCGCATGATCCAGGTTCGAGCCATCGGCGCCGCCGAGGTCCAGATCGGCCGCAAGCGTATCACAAAGAGCACCGAGATGGTGCTCGCGCTCGCGGTGTACCTGTGCATGCGCGCCGGCGAGCGACTGACGCGCGACGAGATAGTGGACGTCTTCTGGCCCGGCCGCGATATCGCGAAGGGACGCCACAGCCTGCGGCAGATGCTATACCGCCTGCGCCTGAAGGGGTTCACGCTCGACGAGGAGGGCGAGGAGCTTCACCTCGATCCCTCTCGCGTGGACTGCGACGCAACGCGGGCCCTGGCCGAGGACTGGCCGGAGGCTGCGGTCGCGTGGCTGGTCGAGGACTCGGACGAGTTCCTCCCGGGCCTCACGCGCGAGGTCTCGCCGCAGTTCCAGGAGTGGCTTGATTCAACGCGCAGCCGAGTCACGACCCAGTACCGCCGGGCCGCGTTGCGCCAGATCGCGCAGGCCCGCCGCGAGGGGCGTTGGGTGGATCTGGAGCGTTGGGGAATGGTGGTGCTGCGGTCGGATCCATTGAACGAAGAGGCGACCCTGGCGCGGGCGGAGAGCGCCGCGATGGCGGGGTCGAAGGCGATGGCCTTGGAGATCCTCGATCAGTACGTGGAAGACCTCGGGGAGCGCGCGGGGCAGATCGCGCTGCCGGCGACGGTGTTGCGGCGGCGGATCTCGGAGCGGCGGCCGGAGTGGGGGGGGAGAGGGGCGCAGGAGGTGCGGTTGGTGGGGCG
>JAYTNC010000546.1:0-1545 GCA_043748515.1 Gemmatimonadota bacterium
ATCCACGCCGTGCTCGCGCCCGTGGTCCCGCTGCGGACGACCGAGGCGCACGCCCTGCTGGCGCATGTCCGCGCCGGCGGCGCGGCGCTCGTCGTGGTCGGGACGACGATGCATGCGCTCATGGACTCGCTGCATCTCGCCAGCGGCCCCGGCGGCGCGGCGATCGAGGTCGAGCCCGACTCCGGCACCTGCACCGACGACGACCGCGACGAGCGTCTCTCGCTCTGGTTCGGCGCGACGCCGCAGATGCTCACGCTCAAGTGGACCGCGCCGCCTCCGCACGGACTGCGGACCTTCCTCAGCGTCGAGCGCGTCAACAAGCTCGAGAAGCGGCTGGTCGAACCGAGCATGGTCGGCTTCGAGTACGGTGCGGGTCGGATGGTCGTCGCCGTGGACGCCGACGTCTTCCGCAACGACGCCATGCGCGACTGCCGTCCGGGCTTCGACGTGGCCGCGGTACGCGCGCTCGAGTTCCTGCGCGACGGCGGTCCGGAGCCGCGCACGCTGCTGGTGTTCGACGAGTTCCATCAGGCGCATGGCGCGCACCCGGGGTCGATCACCTCGGCTGCGATCTTCCTCGGCACCTCGCCGTCGGGCCGCCTGCTCGCACAACTCGCGCTCGCCGGCGTCGTGCTGCTGATCGCGCTCGCGCCACGGACGGTGCCGCCGCGCGACGATGCGCGCGTCGAGCGCCGCTCGCCGCTCGAGCAGGTGGACGCGCTCGCGCGCGCCTATGCGCAGGTGAAGGCGACGCGCACCGCGGCCCAGCGCCTCGTGCGCGGCCTGCGCCGCCGCATCGACCGCGCGCCGACGCGCGAGCTGCGCGCGCTCGACGACGACGCTTGGCTCGCGCGGCTCGCGACGAAGGTGCCCGCGCTGCGCGACGAGGTCGCGCTCGCCCGCCGTTCACTCACCGACACGTTGCCCCCGAAGGTCTTCGCGACCCTCGGTCCCGCCCTGCACACGATCGAAGTCACCCTCACGCGAACCTGACATGTCCCTCTCCATCGAACAGGGCGCCGAGCGCCTCGGCCACCTCCGCAACGCGATCGCCGCGCGCATCATCGGCCAGCCGGAGGCGATCGACGACGCGCTCGTCGCCTTCCTCGCGCGCGGTCACCTGCTGATCGAAGGCGTTCCCGGCACCGCGAAGACGCTGCTCGTGCGCGTGCTCGCCGGCGCGCTCGGACTCCGCTTCACGCGTATCCAGTTCACGCCCGACCTCATGCCGAGCGATCTGACCGGCATCTCGCTGATGCGCGACCAGTCGAAGGGCTTCGAGTTCCAGCCCGGCCCGGTCTTCACCGACCTGCTCCTCGGCGACGAGATCAACCGCGCGCCCGCCAAGACGCAGGCCGCGCTGCTCGAGGCGATGGCAGAGCGCCAGGTGACCACCGATGGCGTCACGCGCGCGCTCGACCCGTTGTTCACGGTGTACGCGACACAGAATCCGGTGGAGCACGAAGGCACCTATCCGCTGCCGGAAGCGCAGCTCGACCGCTTCCTGCTCAAGAGCATCGTGCGCTACCCGAGCAAGGAGGCCGA
>JAYTNC010000547.1:0-9847 GCA_043748515.1 Gemmatimonadota bacterium
GCGACGCCTCGCGCCGCGAACGGCTCCGACCGCATCGCGCCGGTCCCCGCGCTCGGCGCGGGCCCGACGCCGGCCTTCCTCGTGCGCGCCGCGCTCGGCAACGTGCTGCGGCTCGGCGCGCCGGTGGAGCTCTCGGTGCGCCTCGAGCGCTTCACGGTGCCCTCGGTCAACGTGATCGGACGGCTGCGCGGCACCGACCCGGTGCTGCGCGAGGAGTACGTGCTGTACAGCTCGCACCAAGACGCGAACGGCGTGCGCCTGCTGACCACCGGCGACTCGGTGCTCGCCGGCGCCGACGACAACGCGTCGGTGAGCGCGGCCGAGTTGGCCGCGGCGCGCGCGTTCGTGGCGCAGCGCCCCAAGCGGTCGTTGCTCTTCGTGAACCACGGCGCCGAGGAGCGCGGTCTGCTCGGCTCGCGCTATCACTCGGCGCATCCGGTGGTGCCGATCGAGAAGATCGTCGCGGTGCTCAACGGCGACATGATCGGCCGCAACCATCCCGACACGGCGGCACTGCTCGGCGCACAGCCGCCGCATCGCGTGTCGAGCGAGCTCGTGGAGATGGCGCTGCGCGCCAACGCGGCGACGAGCCGGTTCGTGATCGACACGTTGTGGGACCGCCCGACGCATCCCGAAGGCTGGTTCTTCCGCAGCGATCACGCGCCGTACGCGCGACTCAACGTGCCGGTGCTGATGTGGTCGACCAACCTGCACGACGACTATCACACCGCCGACGACGTGCCCGAGCGGATCGACTACGCGAAGCTCGCGCGGATGACGCGGTGGATGTACCTCACCGGCTGGTACGTGGCCAACGCGCCCAAGCGGCCGGCGGTCGATCCGGGGTTCAAGCTCGAACGCTGAGCCCCGGCGGCCGGCGGCGATGCGCCGTCGGCCGCGCGGCTACATGGTGGGCGTCGGCACCCAACGACCGAGCCAACCGATCCAGCGCGTGACGCGATCGATCGCGAAGCTCGGCCGGGAGATCCCGTGGTTCTCGCCGGGGTAGACGACGAGCTGCGTCGGAACGTCCTGCGTGCGGAGCGCGAGATACATCTGCTCCGAGCCGGCGATGGGCACGTTGAAGTCGTCGGCGCCGCCCATGAAGAGCGTGGGCGTCTTGATGCGATCGGCCTTCCAGAAGCCGTACGACACCTTCTCCCACGCCTCCGGTGACTTCCAGGGTGCGCCGAGTTCGGTGTCGTACTGCGACGGATACTGATCGGAGCCGTACATCGAAGTGAAGAGCGCGCTCCCTGCCCCGCTCACCGCTGCCTTGAAGCGCGTGGTGGTCGCGATCAGGCAGTCGGTGAGGATGCCGCCGTAGCTCCACCCTCCTACGGCGAGGCGCTCGGCGTCGGCGATGCCGCTGCGCACCGCGTGGTCGACCGAGGCGAGCAGGTCCTCGACCTCCTTGCCGCACCAGTCGCCGTAGATCGCGCGCTGGAAGGCCTCGCCCCGTCCGCTCGAGCCGCGGTAGTTCACTTGCAGCACGTTCCACCCCGCGGCGGCGAGCGCGTCGCGCTCGAGCCAGAACGAGTGATCGTTCTGCGCCACCGGCCCGCCATGGATCCAGAGCACCGTGCGATGCGGCTTGCCTGCCTGCGCGTCCACCGCGCGCGTGAGCAGGCCGTTGATGGTGGTGCCGTCGCGGCTCTTCGCCGAGAACTCCTCCACCGGCGCCGACCGCACCGTGGCGCGCCAGGCGTCGTTCTCGTGCGTGAGTCGGCGCGGGGTGTTGCCGTCGAGCGCGTACACCTCGCTCGGCGTCGTCGCGTCGGTGAGGAGCACCGCGACGCGTCCGCGCGCCTGATGCACCGCCTCGATCACGCGCGGGCCGTCCACCAGTCGCGTCACTGCACCGTCGGCGAGTGCGATCCGCACGAGCGGTCCGCTGCGATCGTCGTCGAGCAGGGTGAGCAGTGCGGCGCCGTCCGCGGTCCACACGGGCGCCTGCTGCGGACGGTCGATCGCGGGCGCGAGCACGCGCGGTGCACCGCCCGCTGCCGCGACCACCGCGACGCGCGGCGTGCCGTACATCGGCACGGGCACGAAGGTGCCCTGCAGGAAGGCGATCCATTGGCCGTCGGGGCTCCACGCCGCCGAGCGTTCGAAGGCCGGCGAGTTCGTGAGTCGCTGCGGCACCGCACCGGCGCGCGCGTCGACGACGTAGAGGTCGGTGTCGTCGGTGCGATCCTCGTCGGTGTGGCGCGCACTCGTGAACGCGATGCGCTGTCCGTCGGGGGACCACGACGGTTCGCGGTCGTCGGCATCGCCGGCGGTGAGCCGCGTCGTCTTCTTGGTCGCGACGTCGATGAGATGCAGATGCGTGCGGCGCCGGTCGAGCCAGCCGTCGCCGTCACGCTTGATCAGGTAGCGGTCGATCACGATCGGGCGCGGACGCGTGGTGTCGGCGCGCGCGGCCGAGTCGGGGTCCTGCGAGACGACGACGAGACGCGATCCGTCGGGCGACCAGGCGTAGTCGTCCACGCCCTCGGGGAGGCTCGTGAGCAGTTGCGCTTCGCCGCCGGCGCGCTCGAGCAACCAGATCTGCGCTTCGTCCGCTTCGGCGCGTGCGGAGACGAAGGCGAGATAGCGGCCGTCGGGACTCCAGCGCGGCTGCGATTCGCGCGCGGTGGTCGCGGTGAGTCGCACCATGCGCGAGCCGTCCCATCGCACCATGTGCACGTCGGAGTCGCGCTTGTCCTTGAGGGAGTCGACCGAGCTCACCGCGTATGCGACCCACTCGCCGTCGGGCGAGACCTGCGGGTCGCTGACGTTGCGGAGGCGGAGGATGTCCGCCGGGGTGATGGCGCGCGGTGCCTGCGCGGCGAGCGCGGCGGGGAGGAGTGCGGCGAGGGCGAGGAGGCGGCGGAGTGAGGGTCGCATGGGTGCAAACATATGCCCGGCGATCTAGCGCAGGAACCGCCGCGCGACCTGCTCGAGCCGGTCGTCCCCCGCCTTCTCCGCCTCGGCGAGGATCACTTCCACGAACGGCTTGAGGCAGGGCTCGCCCCAGTAGTAGCCGGTCGCGCGCTCGGCGAGCTGCGTCTCGCCCACACGCGCGGCCTCGAGCATCGCGCGGGCGGCCACGCGGTCGAAGTCGGGATCGTCCCGCTCGGGGAGTCCATAGTTGCGGCGGGGCATCTCCCCCTCCGCGTCGTCCCGCAGGAATGCCATCGACATCGGTACGCCTCCGTTCGGTCAGCGCGCGCTGATCCACTCCTGAAGCATAGCGCCGACCGCGCGGCTTCGACGGACGACGGGCCCCGCCGCCGCGTCGACCGAGTAGTCCGCCCTATTGGACCGCGGGCTATTTTGCTGGATGCTCCGTCCCCTGCGCCTCCTGCTGACCGCCGTCGCAGTCACCGGGCTCGTATCCGCGTGCGCCCCCGTGCCCCCACGGACGGCGCCCGAGCCGGGGACGCTGCTGCTCGACACGCTCTTCTATATATCGGCGCGTGCCCGCGAGGAGGGACGTGCCGTCGTACGCCTCGCGGACACGCTCGAGTACGGGCTCGTGATCAGCGAGCAATCGGTCCGGCGCGACCCGCACGAGGGGAGCGTCGACTTCGTGGTCGTCGACTCCGTGCGGCTCACCCGTTCGGAGTTCGTCACCGCGCTCCGCGCCCGCACCGTCACGGCCAGCGACACCTCGGCATTCGCCGTCTTCTACACTCATGGCTTCGGCACCTCGTTGCGCGAGGCATGGCAACACAGCGCGAGTTCGGGGCTGCGTTCGCGAGGCACGCAGCCCTGGGTCGTGTTCGCGTGGCCGTCGATCGGATCCGGTGTCGCGATCCCCACCACCGGCGATCCGTTCCACACGGCGTATCGTCTCGACTCGACATCCGCGGTCGCCAGCCGCGGTTCGTACGCGCGGGCGCTCACTGCGGTGCACGAGGCGGTCGGTGGTTCGCGCCTGCTGATGGTCGCGCACTCGCTCGGCGGTCAGCTGGTCGGCGAGACGCTCATGGCCGATACCGTGCTGCGCGGCGCGCTCTCGCGCGACCCGCTGCGTGCACTCGCCTTCGTCTCGCCCGACGTGAACGCCGAGCATTTCGGCGACGTGCTCGTGCCGAGCGTGCGGCCGTTGACGCACCGGCTCGTGCTCTATGCCTCGGCCGACGACCGCGTGCTCTTCATGTCGCAGGTGGTGAACGACTCCGAGCGGGCCGGGCGGATCGCGCGCGCGCGGATCGGCGCGCTCGTGCGCGGCGGGCTCGAGACCGTCGACATGACCGACGGCGCGTACGCGGACTCGCCGTTCATCCATGCCTTCGGGACGCGCCACGCGCTCCGGCGGAAGAGCGGTGCGCTGTTCGACATCATCCAGATCGTCGGGGGGCGCCAGGATCCGCTCTGCCGCGAGACGCTCGGCACGGCGCAGCGACTGTCGACGGGGGTCTGGAAGCTCCGGGCCGGGACGCTGCCCGCGCTCAGCGAGCTCGCTCGATGCGCGCCAACGGCATTCGCACCCCGGTAGCTGCCGGCTACTTCGGCCGGTCCGCACCATGCCCGTTATCTTTCCCCGATGTCGCTGTCCCTCCGCTTCCTCGGCACCTCCGCCTCGCGCCCCACGGTCGAGCGCGGGCTCTCGTCCGTCGCCGTCACCCGCGAGGGCGAGACGATGCTGTTCGACTGCGGCGAGGGCACGCAGCGCCAGATGATGCGCTGGGGAGTCGGCTTCACGCTCGGCGACATCTTCTTCACACACTTCCACACCGACCACTTCCTCGGCGCGCTCGGCCTCCTCAAGACGCTCGCGCTGCAGGCGCGCACGGAGCCGCTGCACGTCTGGGGGCCCAAGGGCGCCGTCGCGCTCTTCAAGCGCGCCGAGGGTCTGGGCAACGAGAAGCTCACCTTCCCGCTCACCGTCACCGAGGTCGAGCCGGGCACGCCGATCAAACGGAAGGACTATGAGATCCGCCCTTTCGCGGTGGAGCACCGCAACGGCGCGGCCGTGGGCTACGCGCTCGTCGAGTACGAACGCCGCGGGCGATTCGATCCCGACCTGGCGCGCGAACTCGGCATCGAGGAAGGCCCGCTCTGGGGCCGCATCCACAAGGGCGAGTCGATCACGCTCCCCGACGGCCGCGTGATCGAGCCGCCGGTGCTCGTTGGGCCGACGCGTCCGGGCCGCACGATCGTGATCACCGGCGACACGCGCCCCTGCGCCGCGACGATCGCGCACGCCGAGGGCGCGGACCTGCTCGTGCACGAATCGACCTTCGGCGACGAGGACGCGCCGCGCGCGCTCGAGACGATGCACTCGACCGCGCGCGAGGCGGCGACGGTCGCGAAGATGGCGGGCGTCGGCACGCTCGTGCTCACGCACTTCTCGGCGCGCTATTCACGCGACCCCAGCGACCTCGCCCGCGAGGCGCGTGAGGTGTTCACGGGCACGCTCGTGATGGCGAAGGACGGGATGGAGATCGAGGTGCCGTATCGCGACGCGGTGCCGGCGGGAAGTTGAAGGGGCCGCTGAGCGCCGGCCGCTGCGCGCCGGCCGCGCTCAGTCGAGCGGCTGACGCCCCGCGAAGCCCGCGTCGACGTCGTGCCAGTGCGTGACCGCTCGCTCGCCGTGCATCCAGCAGAGCAGCACGATGCGCCCGTCGCGCTCGCACGGGAAATCGAAGAGTCCGTTCTCGAGCGACTTGCACTCCACGCCGAGCTCGGCGAGCTCCTGCATGAAGCCCTCGATGTCGGCGGCGGCGCGCTGCACGTCGTGCTGCAGGCGCTCCGCCTCGGCGGTGGATGCCGGCGACGTGCCGATCGACACCACCTCGAACTGCGCGACGAGCTTGCGCCACCTGTCGTAGGTGACCACGAGGTCGTCAGCGATGCGGCGCACGAGCGGCAACGCGCGGTTCGCCTTCTCGGGTGTCCAGAGGGTGATCGTCTGCGGCACGGTCATGACTTGGGCTCCGTCGCCGCGTGCGCGGCGGCATGGGCTGTGGCGTGCCGCTCCTCGGCGGCGCGCTCCTCGAGACGGCGCGCGCGACGGGCCTGCGCGGCCTCGTAGCGGCGCTTCTCGTCCTGCGACTCGGCGATGATCGACGGCACCGGGGCCGGACGGCCGGCGTCGTCGATCGCCACGAAGGTGAGATAGCACGAGTTGGTGTGCCGACGGTTGCCGGTGCGCAGGTCCTCGGCTTCCACGCGCACGCCGATCTCCATGGAGCTGCGTCCTGCGAAGTTCACGCTCGCCTTGAGCACGACCAGTTCGCCGACGTGGATCGGCTCGCGGAAGTCGATCCGGTCCACGGAGACTGTCACGCACGGCTGGCGCGCGTGGCGCATCGCACAGACGACGGCGGTCTTGTCCATGAGCGCCATGATCACGCCGCCGAAGACGTGTCCGAGCAGGTTCGCATCCTCGGGCATCATGAGGGCGGAGGAGTCGTGCCGCGAGGCGCTCACCGGCAGCGCGGGGCGTTCGGCGCGCGCGTTCATGCGCCGGGCCTCGCACGGGCCTTCGGGATGCGGCGCGGCGTCGGGGGCGGCGTGCGGAGGCGCGAGGCCGGCCGCACGAGTGCCTCGGGGCGCTGGCCGCGCGGCAGGTGCCTCACGATGCGGTTCTCGCCCGAGTAGAACGAGGCCTCGTTGAAGGCCCTGGTGAGCGCGGCGCGCATTCCCGGCACGTCGGCGGTGTCGACCACCCACATGACGCGCTGGATCGGCGAAGGGACCGAGCCGAGTCGCCACTCGGTGCCCGCGACGTCCCGGATCGCGAGCGCGACCCGCGCCTGCGGGGAATCGGCCGGGCGTCCGACGAGCGTGAAGCCGGTGCGCGGCCAGGTGCGCTCCTCCGCGAGTTCGTCGACCGGGTAATCGGCGCGGACCTGCTCCCACCAGCTCGGCGCCTCGACGTCGACCGCATCGAGTTCGACCACGGCGACCTCTTCCTCGGCCCCGGTCTGCGTCACCGCGAACCGGACCTGCAACGCGCGGTCGGCCACGGTGAGCGAGAAGCTGCGCGGGTCGAACGCGAACCGCTCGACGACGGGCGTCGTCGCGAGGGACGAGTCGGCGGCGAGGAGCGCGATCGAGTCGCGCAACGGCATCCACCGCTCGCGCGCGGTCGCGACGGCACGACGGGCCGCGGGGGCGCCGATGATCGCGTCGAGTGGCGCCGGACTCGCGGTGCGAAGGTCGACGACGCCGCGGCGCGCGCCATGCGACGAGGCGCCGCCGACGACGTCGATGTCGGCGAGGTGCTCGTATGAGAGCCATGGCCCGACGACGTCGAGCACGAGCAGGTCGGCGGTGGCGACGGTGCGCGGGTTCTCGCCGCCCTCCTCGTCGGCGTCGAGCGGACGCTCCTCGGGGTTGGCGGCGGCGTAGGCCCGAGCGAGCGCCGGCATGAGCGTGTCGGCGACGAGCTGCACCGAGTCGCCGCTCACGATGTCGCGCTTGTAGAGCCGCTGGCCGATGAACACCGCGTCGTAGAACGAATAGTCCTCGTCCGACACATAGAGCTCGGCGAAGCGCCCGCCCACCTGCGCGAGCACCATCGGCGCGCCGCGCACGTGGATCCCGTCGTCGTCGGAGCGCACCCAGAAGACCGAGTCCGCGGCGGCGACGATGAACTCCGCCAGTGGAGCGGGCTTGGGCGGCTCGGCGCGCTCGCAGGCGACCACGAGCAGGAGGGGGGGCAGCAGTCGGGCGCGCATGCCCCAATATATCACCCGCGCGCCGCGACCTCCGCGACGCCGGCGATGAGGCGGTCGACCTCCTCCTCCGAGGTGTAGCAGGCGGCGCCGGCGCGGACGAGGCCGTCGACCTCGAGCCCGAGCAGCTTCACGATCGTCGCGGCGTAGAAGTCGCCGTGGCTCGTGAAGATCCCGCGCTCGACGAGCGCTTTCGTCACGGACTCGGCGTCGTGCCCCTTCACCGTGAAGGCGATGGTGGGCGTCCGCGGCTGGTCCGGGCCGGGTCCATAGCGCGTCACGCCTTCGATGGCGCCGAGTCCGTTCCAGAGGCGGGTGAATAGCGCGAGGCCGCGTTCATGGAGCAGGTGGAACGCGTTCTCGAGCCGCGCGCGGCGCGTGGCGCCCGTGCCGATTGAGGCGAGGAACTCCACGGCCGCCGCCGCGCCGACGATCCCCTCGTGGTTCTGCGTCCCGGTCTCCATGCGATCGGGCGCCTCGTTGGGCGAGGGCTCGAGCTTGGGGACGTCGAGCGCGGTGAGCAACCGCTCGCGCCCGTAGAGCACGCCGACGTGCGGACCGTAGAACTTGTAGGCCGAGCAGCCGAGGAAGTCGCAGTCGATCGCCTTGACGTCCACGAGGGTGTGCGGCGCGTAGTGCACAGCGTCGACGAAGACGAGCGCGCCGGCGGCGTGCGCGAGCTTGGTCGCCTTCGCGACGTCGGAGATGGTGCCGAGCGCGTTGGAGCCGGCGCCGATGGCGAGCAGCTTCGTCGCCGGGCCGACCGCGGCCTCGAGTGAATGCCAGTCGAGCTGGCCGGTCTTCAGGTCGACTCCGACGCGCCGGATGGTGATGCCGCGGTCCTTCTCGAGCGCGCGCCAAGGCGCGACGTTCGCATGGTGGTCGAGGTCGGTGATGACGACCTCGTCACCCGGGCCCCAGTCGCGTCCGAGCGCGCGGGCGAGGTGGAAGGTGCCGGTGCTCATGTTGTTCGCGAACCAGACCTCGGTCGGCGAGCAGTTGAGGAAGTCGGCGAGCGTCTCGCGGGCGGCGAGCAGCAGCGCGTCGGTCTCGTGGCTGGTCGGGTAGGCCCAGTGCGTGTTCGCGTTGTGGTGCAGCAGGTAGTCCGACATCGCGTCGACGACGGAGAGCGGGACCTGGGTTCCGCCGGGGCCGTCGAAGTAGGCGACGGGGTGGCCGAGGTGGTGGCGTTGCAGTGCGGGGAAACGGGCGCGGATCTGGTTCAACACTTTCTGAGGAAGGCTGAAGGATGAAGGCTGAAAGAAAACTGCGGTGGCTCCCGGACCAGATGACCTTCTTCTGCCTCGCTCTTCTACTTCTTCTCGATCACAGTGCCGGTCAGCTGCTCGACCCACTTCACGACTTCCACATGATCGGCCTCCTCGCCGAGCGCGCGGTGGGCGGTCTGGTAGAGTTCGGCGGTGAGTTGGAGCATCGGCGAGGCGATCCGCTGTTCGCGCGCGACCTGCGCGGCGATGCCGACGTCCTTGTCGAGCAATGCGAGCCGGAAGGTGCGCGGAAAGGCGCGATTGAGCACGCGCTCGGGGAAGAGGTTCATCGACGCGTTCGACCGGCCGCTCGAGGTGTTGATCACGTCGAGCGCGATCGCGGGGTCCACCCCGGCGCTCGTGAGCGCGGCGAGGCCTTCGGCGGTCGACCACAGATGCAGCGCGAGGAGGGCGTTGTTGACCGCCTTCACCGCGTCGCCGGTCCCGACGTCGCCACAGTGGACGATCTTCTTGCCGAAGGCCTCGAGGACGGGGCGGACCTTCTCGATCGTGGCGGCGTCGCCGCCGATCATCACGGTGAGCGTGCCGCCCTCGGCGCCGACCACGCCGCCGGAGACCGGGGCGTCGAGATACCCGACGTCCCGCACCGCGAGCCGCGAGGCGATGCGCTTGGATGTCGTCGGGTCGCCGGAAGTGCAGTCGACGAGCGTCGCGCCGCGCGCGAGACCGGCGACCAGGCCGTCGGGTCCGTCGAGCAGCGACTCGACGTCCTTGGAGACCGGGAAGCAGGTGATCACGACATCGGCGCCGCGCGCGGCGGCGGCGGGAGTCGGCGCGTGCGACACGCCATGCTCGTGGTACTTGGCGGCGAAGTCGGCGGCGCGCGAGGCGGTGCGGTTCCAGACACGGAGGCCCCAGTCGCTGCGGGCGAGGTGGCGGGCCATC
>JAYTNC010000548.1:0-1732 GCA_043748515.1 Gemmatimonadota bacterium
GTCATGCCCATCTCCTTGCCCTTGGTGAGGAAGAAGTGGCGCGCGACGCGTAAGGTGCGCGTGTCGATCTCCACCAACTCCTCATCCATCATGCACGCCGAGTAGTGCCGTGCGCCGTCGGTGGTCAGGCGCGAGCCGTGCGGCATCGTGCAGGTGGGGATGCGCGCGATCTCGACCATCTCGGTCGTCTCGACCACCGAGACGCTCGAGGGCACCATGTCGCCGTGCAGGTTGAAGTTCACGACCCAGGCGTACCAGCCGTCGGGGCTCACCTGCACGGTCGCCGGAAAGCTGCCGAGTTCCACGCGCCGCACCGGTTCGTGCGTGTCGGCGCGGAACTTCCAGAGGCTGCCGAACGGCTCGCCGTGCGCCGTCGAGACGTAGTACGATCGGCCGTCCGGCGACACGGCGACGCCGTGCGGGCCGTCGGGATCCATCAGGGACATCCCCACGCCGACCGTGCGCTCGACGGTCGCACCGCCGGGACCGAACCGCACGATCGCGATCTGGTCCACCGACTCCGAGACGACGTAGGCGCGGTACTCGCGCTCCGGGGCGGCGGCTTGCGCCAGAATCGCGGCCGGCAGGAGCGCGGCTGGTACGAACGCGGCAGGTACGAGCGCGGCAGGTACGAGCGCGGCGGCCGCGATCACGCTCGCCATCACCTTCCGAGCGAGCAGCCGCACGGCACGCCGCACGGCACGCCGCACGGCACGCCGCACGGCACGCCGAACGGCACGCCGCACGGCACGCCGCACGGCACGCCTCATGGTATGACCGGCGTCTTCGGCACGATCCGGATCACCCAGAGCCCGTTGTGGTTGTCGTTCACCCACGCGAGTCCGTCGCGAACCACCACGCCCCATGTCATCGCGCTGTTCTTCACGTGGCCGTCCATGTCGGCGGTGTTGAAGTGGCCGATCTCGCGCCCCTGCGCGCGCAGGTCGCCGCGCAGCTCGCCCGAGATGTCGAACACGCGGAAGCCCGCGTTGTAGGCGCCGATGTACAGTGAGTCGCCGGCGACCCAGACGTTGTGCACGCCCCCGTGCTCGGGCTCGTAGAACGCGACCGAGCGCGGCTTGGTGATGTCGCTGACGTCCACCACTTGCAGCCGGCCGTAGGCGCGTCCGGCCGCCGCGTCGCGCGCGCCCTTGGGACCGCTGGCCGGGAAGACCTCGTCGGCGATGAACACGTAGTCCTTGTGGCGCCAGGCGGTGTGCGTGCCGCGGATGAAGCCGGCGCCGCCGTCGGCTTCGACGTCGCGGTAGAGCGCGTTGAGATCGTACTTGAACTGCGACACCAGCACCGGATTCTGCGGCGTGCCGCCGCGGATGCCGTTGCCCACGTCGAGGATCACAAGACCGTCGTTCCACCACGAGCCGTAGAGCAGGCCGTCCTGCACGTCGATGTCGTGCAGCGACCGGCCGGCGTCGGGACGCGCCGCGGTCGTCCAGCGCGCGACCTCGCGAGGCTTGTACGGGTCGTCGATGTTCACCACCACCAGCGTGCCCGGCGACGTCGTGAGGAACACATGCTGGCCGTGCCTCGGGTCCTTGTAGATGAACGACGAGTGCACGCCGCCGGTGACGCCCTGCGTGAACTCCGAGATCACCTTGGGATGGAGCGGATCGTCGAGCGAGGCGAAGACCACGCCATTGCGACGGTCGGCCGCGCCCTCGCGCGTGTGTACGAGGAACTTGCCGTCGGGCGTCGTCATGATGTCGTTCACGCG
>JAYTNC010000549.1:0-5671 GCA_043748515.1 Gemmatimonadota bacterium
TCGATCGGGCGACGCGGTGCGTCCACGATCAGGCGCTTCGCGGTGTGCGCGGTGTGCGCGGTGTCGAGGACGAGGACCGAGTAGGACTCCGCGTCGGAGTAATGGAGTCGCTCGTCCGGAGTGACGCCCCACACTCGCGCCGCGGCGAAGAACGGAGGCAGCGGGTTCAGGTCCGACCCTTCGCGTCGCGTCGCCGGCAACGGGATCCGCGCGATCACGTCGCCGGCCGCACTCCCGGCGTAGTCGAGTCGGATCGCACCGATTGTCGTATTCAGTCCACGGCCTTCGTGATCGAAGGCGAGGTAGCGAATGTCGTCCGGTCGATGCAACCGCCACGCCGAGTCTCCGAGCGCGACGAAGTGGCCGCCGAATCCCGTCCGCCGAGCAGGGTTCTTGTCGAACTGGATCTGTCTTGAGGGCGAGCCGTCCGGGTGGAACAGGAAGACGCCGCCGATCCGATCGGCAACTGCGATCGTTCCGTCGGGTGCTCTGGCGGCGAGGAGTAGTTCCTCCTGCGGGCAGGCTCCGCGGTTGACGGGACACACCACGCTCAATGAATCGAGGACCACGCTCGGCATCGCGCTGTAGGTCGCGCGGTCGACGGCGATCTCGGCGGCCTGGCTGGATAGCACCGGAACCTGCGAATGGTCGCCACATCCGACCGTGCCGAGCAGCGTCCACAGAAGGGCAATGCCGCGGCGCGCGCAGGTAGCTGACATCTCTCGGTATCTCATATGAGCGAGGGGGCAGTGGTAGTCGCTGTCGGTGAAGCCGTCGCGTACGTGACCGAATCGAGTGACAGCATCTGCCGAAGACGGTCCCGAACCATGAGGGGCGGCGTCGCAAGCCCCGTCAGGACGAACTGCATGCGCTCGAGGTGACGTCGTGCTGTGCGCGTGGTACGGGGTGCGATGGCGCGACCGGTCCGCGAGTGAGGACCTGGCCATTCGCTTCTGGGTCGATCGCTCAGGGCGCTTCGGCGCCCGTGCGAAGGCGTCCTTCCATCGCGTCGACCCAACTGAGCAGTCGAGCGAGCCCGGGCTCGGACAGCTCGAGGCCCTCAACGCGAAGCCGCAGTTCATTGATGCTCAAGAGCCTGAGCGTCAGCAGATTCTCGACGAACTCCCGATCCTTCTCGCGGAACGCGACCAGCTTGCTCGCCGCCAGGTCGCCGGGGTCGAGGCACAGGCCGGTCTTCATGCGCGTGTTCGCGTTGCTGACCGGGACGAGACGCTCCCGCCACCCTTTTGGCAAGTGCGCTGTCTCGAGTCCGACCGCGTCGACGAAGAACCCATGGGTCCGATGGAATGCGGAAAGTTCGCCCATGACACCATGGATGCGATCGACCTGTTCGAGCGCATCGATCACGATCACGTCGACCTCCACCGAGCGCCTGAGGATCGCGGGCGCGTCGGGATACCGTCCGAGGATCGACTGCGACCCGACGATGACGATCGTGTCGGTCCGCGTGAGGTCCGCGACCGCGCGAATTGCGTGCTCGAGCTCCGCTCTGGTCAGCGGAGTGCGTCCGCCTCGGATAGCAGCTCGTGCCGCGCCTCGTCCGACAACACTGCGATGAATGGCTGTGAGCGGATCAATCGCACGGCGCGCTCGCTCGACGACATGAGGAATGCGCGCAACTGGGCCGGAGAGGAGGAAGCGAGCAGGTCGTACCATTCCTCGAGTGTGCGGCGTTCGCCGGCAGAGGCGGTCGGGAGTCGGCGCTCGATCCAATGCGTCGTCGCGGGGACGAGTTCGCGGTCCGTCGTCAGTCGGTGTGCGATGGCCTTGCCGATCCGGAGCGAACGGTCCTCGAGGGCTCCGTGCGCGTCGCCGAGCGCCGGATACGGGGGCACGTCGATCCCCAGCAGGTCCAGCGGTGCCGGCCCGATGAGGCCGATCACCGTGGAGAGCCGCTGCCGTTCCTCCGGCGAGAGGAGGCGGACGTCGAAGGAGTCGAGGATGCGGATCTCGAGCACGACATCGAACGTCGACTGGGCGCGCCGAAGCTGGTCGCGCATGTGGTCGCGGATGCCCTCTTTGCTCGTTGCCGAATCCTCGCTGAGAATGCCCACGACCAGCGGGTCGTGCAGGCCGTCGTCTCCTGCGACGAAGGGGCCTTCGATCCAGGCTGAGCTGGGAATGGGTCGGATGAGGCCGACCGCCGTGCGGAGCCAGCTGATGAGATCGTCGGTCCGTCGCAGCTCTGCACGGAACAGTTCGCGCAGCGCGTCCGAGATGCGATGCTGTGGTCGGAGCTGTGACCGCTTCCCGTGTCCTGAGCCGATGAACTCGATCACCCCCCACTCTTCGAGGTGTCGAAGGACGCGAGGCAATCCTGAGGGGTTGAGCGCGGTTCGTGAGCAGAGTTCGGCGCGCGACAGCGGCGTCTCTGCGAGCGCGAGCACGCGAAGCACTCGGACATTCGCCTCGCGTCCGAGCACTTGATTCAATGGTGCGCGCACGGCACTCTGCGGGGTCGCGGTCGGTCGCATGGATTATAATAGAAAACTAAGTGTTATAATGTCAATAGCACTATTATAATAGCTATAAGTCGCCAGGAACGAGCAAACTGAAAATTCGATCGCCTCGGAATGTCTCGGGCGTCGCAATCGCGCGTTCAAGATCGAACGTCGGGAAGCTCCTCGTCCGGCTGCACCACGTTGCCGATGCTGGCCTCGACCGGGTAGCCGGAAGGCAACCATGCAGTAGGTCCCGGTGTCAGAATCTCCGGAACCCGCCACCTTCAAGGTCGACCGTCCTCCTCCCCGGCGCCCGATGCATATTCGCTCAATCCCGTACGTCGCGCTGCTCTCGGCCTTCCCGCTCGCCCTCGCCGCCCAGCAGCCCCGCGCCTTCCCCGCCCCCGACAAGACCTTCGAGGAGCCATTCTCCCAGGTCGGCGCGCTCCGCGAACTCTCCAACGGACGCGTCCTCATCGCCGACATGCGCGACAAGGTCCTTGCGCTCGTCGACCTCGCGGCGGAGACCTCCACGAAGATCGGCCGCGAGGGGAGTGGCCCGGCCGAGTACGGGATGCCGATGCGGCTGCTCACGGCGCCGAGCGACACGACGCTGCTCTTCGATCCGCTCAATCAGCGCTATCTCGTGATCGCGCCCGACGGGAAGCCGACGTCGACCTTCCGCGTGGAGACTGCGGCGCCCGCTGGGCGCGGCGATGGTCCGCGGTTGCAGGTGGGGCTCACCATGCCGCGCGCCGCCGATGCGCGCGGACGGCTCTACTTCGAGTCACCAGGCTTCTCTCAGGGGCCCGACGGCGAACCACGCGCGGCGGACTCGGCGGCGATCACGCGGTACGATCGCGCGAGCAAGAAGATGGACACGCTCACGTGGGTGAAGCTGCCGAAGAACAACGCGCAGGTGAGCGGCGGTGGCGGCAATGTCCGCATGATGATCGGCGGCTCCAACCCGCTCACGGCGCGCGACGAGTGGGCGGTGTTCCCCGACGGGCGCGTCGCGGTGGTGCGCGCGGCGGATTATCACGTCGACTGGATCATGCCGAACGGCACGCGGCAGTCGTCGCCGGCGATCAAGTACACGCCGGTGCGCGTGACCGACGCCGACAAGCGCGATGAAGAGGCGCTGCGCAACAAGAGCCGGCAGAACCAGATGATGATGACACGGGAGGTCGGACCGAACGGCGTGCGCAACAACGTGCAGATGGGTCCCGGCCCGAACGCGCCGCCGCTCGAGGCGCTCACCGACTGGCCGGCGACGAAGCCGCCCTTCCGTCAGGGGCAGGCGAGCGTCTGGGCGCGGCCGAATGGCGATCTCTGGGTGCGGCGTCTCGAGCCCGCGGGCGCCAAGGGCACGCTCTACGACGTGATCAACGCGCAGGGCACGGTGGCCTTCCAGGTGCGGATCGCCGACGGGAACACGCTGGTCGGGTTCGGCAATGGGACGATCTATACGACCAAGGCGGACGAGGACGATCTGCTCTACCTGCAGCGGCATCGGGATACGGAGCGTCGGCTGATCGGCTTAGCGCGGTGAGAGATCTGCAAGTGTCGAGAACGAGGGCGGGTCAACCGCGTTGCCGTTCGTTCATTCCGAGTCGGAATCCGCATTGGAACCTCATCCTCGATTGACGCTCGCCTTCTAAAGTCGATGCGACAGCTCTCACTGCTTCATAATCGCGAGGCGTTTGCGAACGACAGTCCGCGACCTCTCTTCGACTTCGAACGTGCCGGCTGAGGCCACGCGGGGCCAAGAACTTCGGGTGTCCCGAGACGAGAATTGGCCGTAGAGCATCGACGAAACCCAACGACCCGCGCGGTGCGCTCGCGGTGCGCTCGCGGTGCACTCGCGGTGCGATGGATGATTATTAGCATCTACGGAGCATAGGACTCACTGCTCGGACCGGCCTGCACTGTGGACGACGTCGTCACACGCCATCGAGCACCCACCGCGCGCTTGGACTCGTCGTGAGACCACATTCAAGTCAGATTCGTGCACCGTTGACGCTCTGATCTGAGTCGGACGAGCGTCGAGGCAGCCGGCCCGAGGAGGCGGCAGGAGCCAAGAGAACGCAGCCTGCACGCGGGATTCAGCGTTCCAGAAGTCTCAAGCTCTAGGCGTCGTACCAGCATCTCCCTGTCCAAGAGACAGAGCCGTCAGTGTTGACCGTGCAAGAATCCAGGTAGAAGTTGAAGCCGGTAGGCAGTGCCTCGGCACAATTATTCCAAAGGGTGTGCGTCCCGACGGCGATCTGCTCTTCGCTGCAAGGAGGCATCGCTCCGATCGTCGCTTGAGCGCGTAGCGTGCTCGCGTGGAGGATCGCAAGTGCAAGAGCGACAGTCCGATTCCGAAGCTGATATGACATACGAGACTCTCGTGCGAAAGAGATGACAACTGGGGAAGCCGAGTACGTGCCGTTGGCCGAACTTGGGTCGATCACACTCCCCGCGATGGGGATGGGTGCGGTGTCAAACAGCCCGCAGTTCCGTGCGGGGATCTCGAAGCGGAGGCCATTGCAGTTACTCGTTCAATCGCGGCCTCCATTGAGGAGGGGCGCCAATCTCTGACGACGCTCCTCCTCGAAGTTGTTCAGTGAGACCCCCTGAGCGACGAACGCGGTGCATTGAGGTATCCATGCGGACCCCGCGAACGTGTGCCGATATCAGAATGTGGCGGTCTTGCAGGCCACACTCCTCACTCGAATCCGAGGACCGCCGCGTTCTGCCGACTGAGTGGGACCTGCGCGAGGATGCTCCCACAATCGGCGACCACCTGCAGCGCCTCGCGCCCTGCGACGTACTTCAGGTTCTCTTCCGAGAGAGCCGCTTTCAACGCGATGACGTCGTTGGATGCGACCATGCGGGATATCGACTCCAGTGTCAGTCCGCTTGACACTGAGCACGAATGGAACGTGCACGAAAGGCCGTTGTCTTCGCAGGGATGCGAAGTGTTGATCGCCGTCAGGTTGCCTCCCACCCACACCTCGTGGAAGGTGGCTATCGGGCATTCTGCGCATTGCGATCCGCACGCCTCCAGCAACATCGCAATCTCAGATGGCGTCGAGACATGCTCCGGCTGAGGGGGTCGGCGCGCCCCCGAAGCGACGAGGAACACGGCGGCAAGAGCGGACGCAAAGAGCATTTTGCGGATCAACATAGAAGTCTCCTGTGACGAGTTAACGGGTGGGAGTGAG
>JAYTNC010000550.1:0-4325 GCA_043748515.1 Gemmatimonadota bacterium
CGACGGTACCACGACGTCGGGACGAGCGACGAGACCGATAGCTGGTTCTTCACCTGACCGTCGTTCACCAGCGTCACGAAACCGAGGTCGTTGAGTTCGGTCCCCGGCTCGGCATACCGCGCCATCGTCTCCCATCGCACGCGGCCCGCGAAGCGCTTGATCGACAGCGAGCTCACCCCGCCGTCCATGCGCGTGAGCGTCGGGTCGTACTCGCGCTCGTGGTCGGGTCGCTGGTAGTAGTGCACGCTCGAGAGCTGCGTCCGGGCGATCGCCGCCGCGCTGCCGCGTGCGGTCGATCGCCCGGCGTACCCCGAGACCTCCCAGCGTTCCGCGAACCGGTGATAGCCCTGGAGCAGGACCGTGTACGCCTCGTTCCTCAGCAACGGCTCCGTGCCCGCATCAAGATCGCGCGTGAGGCCCGTGACCATCGTGCCGAGTTGCGAGCGTCCGCCCCGGAAGTCCTGCACGAGCCGGCCCACGAGCGTCGTCGTCGCGGGCTCGATCGTCTGGCCCGACTGACCCGTCTCGCGCGCCGACTGCACCGCAACGAGGCCGAACTGCGTGCCGCCGGTGAATCGGCCGGTCACCTTCGCCGCCGCCTGGATCGTGCTCGTCCGCGGATCGAGCAGGCTGGTCGCGAGCTGCGGCGCGCGGCCCATGCGCCGCGTGTAGAAGATGCCTTCGCACGGACCGCTGCAACGGAAGAGGCTCTGGCCTTCCTGGAAGAACGGCCGCCGTTCCTCGAACCGTACCTCGAACGCGCTGAGATTGAGCACCGCCGGATCGGCCTCGACCTGGCCGAAGTCGGGATTGAGCGTCGCGTCGACCGTGATGTTGCTCGTGAGCCCGGCCTTGAGGTCGAGCCCGAACGTCTGCTGCATCGGGTGCGTCCAGCCGGTCGTCGTCGCCTGCGTGACGTTCTTGGTGACCGAGTACGGCATCACCTCCAGCCGGCGGTTGCGGCCGATCCCCGTGATGCCGACCAGGTCACCGAGCTGCGACGCGAAGGTCCCGAGCGAGGAGCGATACACCGGCCACGCGTCGCGCTCGCCGTAGCGCGCGACGTCGCGCCAGACGCCGAAGCCGAACGTGATGTCCTCGCCCGGCGTGAACCGCAGCTGCGAGAACGGGATCGCGAACTCGGCCGTCCAGCCGAGCGTGTCCATCTGCACCGCGACGTCCCACACGCCGTCCCATGCGTTGTCCTCCTGGACGTCGGAGTAGATGTTCGCGTCGCGCTTCACGCCGGCGGGATTCACCATGAACTGGAGTCCGGTGCGCCGGTCGTGGAAGCCGTCGACGACGACCTTCAGCCACTCCGACGGCGTGCGCACGTCGCGCCGGCTCAGCAATGCGACCATCGAGTCGGGGCGCGGATCGTATGCACGGATGAAGACGTAGAGCGTGCGGTCGTCGTACGCGACCTGGAACGCAGTGCGGAAGCGCGCCGGCGCGGCCTCGCCCGGTGTGAACTGACGGAACTCGTCCGTCACCGGCGCGGTGCGCCAGACGACGTCGGCATCGCGGCCGTCGAGCTTGATCGCGTCGGCGGTGCGCACGGCGCGCGCGGTGGCGACCGGTGTGCCGGTGGTCCTGATGGTGGTCTGCGCGACGACGGTCGCAGGCAACGAGAGCAGCAGGGTCGCGGCGAACGCGACGAAAGGTCTGTGGGTCACGGCGCCCTTACGCGCGCGAGGAGGCCAGCGTTCAGATCGAGCGCGATCACCAGCCGCGATGATTCACCCAGCGATCGACCACTTTCGTGCCATCGCACACCACATACTCGGCGTGCTGCGCCGCGGCGAGGCACGAGTGGTTCACGAGGATCCTGACGCGCGAGCCCACGCCGAGCCGCGTGAGGAGGGCGTCGTCGCGCACCTCGAGCACGCCATGCTCCTGCGAGAGCCCGGTCACGCGGAGGCCGAGATCACGGCCGTCGAGGTCGAGCACGCGGCCATAATGCGTCACGCCGTCGGGGTCGGCGATGCCGGCGTCCTTGCTCAGCGCGATCCCGCCGGCGTCGATGATGACCTTGCCGCGCGCGACGTCGCGGTGCACCACCGCCGCGAGCACCGAGAGCGCGCAGTCGTCCGGCGCGCAGCTGCCGATCGCCACCTGCATCACGTCGAAGAACGCGTAGTTGCCGATGCGCACCTCGTGCACGCCCGCAAGATGGTCGACGTGCACCGCCGTCGGCGTCGAACCGATGCTCACCACCGGCGCCGGCACGCCCGCCGCGGCCAAGCTCGCGGCCGCCGCGACCATCACGTCGCGCTCGCTGCGCGCGACCGCGAGGATCTGCGCGGCGCCGCGTGCCTTGTACGAGTGCCCCGCATGCGCGAGGATCCCCGCGAACCGCAGGTGGGTGCGCTCGCCGATGCGCTGCGCGAGATCGGCGAGCGCCGGGCCCTCGGGATCGACGCCGCAGCGGTGATACCCGCAATCGACCTTCACGTACGTGTCGATCGTGACTCCGGCCTGACGCGCGGCCTCGCCGAGCGGGCCCGGGACCACGACGTCGTCAGTGATCACCGCAAGGCGCACGCCGCTCGCATTCATCGCCGCGACGGCCTCGAACTTCCCGCGCTCGATCGGCACCGCATACGTGATGTCGTCGAAGCCATGCGCGGCGAAGGCGCGCGCCTCGGCCAGGGTCGACACGGTGATGCCACGCATACCGGCCGCCGCCTGCAGGCGCGCGACCTCGATGCTCTTGTGCGTCTTCACGTGCGGACGGAGCGCGGCGCCGAGTCCGGCGATGCGCGCGCCCATCCGCGCCACGTTGCGCTCGACGCGTTCACGGTCGAGCAACAGGCTCGGCGTGGGCAGCGCGCCGAGGTCACTCACGGACGGCGGCGATGCAGTCGATCTCGATCAGGCAGCCGGGCTTCAGCTCGCGCGTGGGGATCACCGCGCGCGCCGGCCGGCTCTCGCCGAGCATCCGCGCATAGGTCGCGTTCACCGCGCCCCAGAGCGAGATGTCGCTCACGTAGACGTTCATCTTGAGCACGTGCGCGAAGTCGCTGCCCGCCGCCTCGAGTACCGCGGCCACGTTGGCGAGCGCGCGCTCGGCTTGCGCCTCGATGCCACCGGGGACGAGTTCGCGCGTTGCGGGATCGAGCGCGAGCTGGCCGGCCACGTAGACGACGCCCGCGTGGACCGTGGCCTGCGAGTAGTGGCCGGCCGGGGAAGGCGCAGCGGCGGTCAGGACGTAGCGGATCGACATGTTCGTGTGGTCGGCCGCGCGCCAGCGGCGCGCGAAGTGGTGGTCAGACGTCGAGGTAGGGCGAAGGACCATGGTCGTCGACGCCGAAAAGCTCGCGCGACGACTTGCGCCCCTTGGGCCGGCCCGTGCTGTGCGGCGGCGGGATCGCGGGCCACTCGTCGGGCGGGATCAGGTCCTTCACCATCTCCACCAGCTGATGGCTCAGGTGCTGCCCGTACTTGAAGAGCGCCACGACGCGGGCGCGATTCCCGAGCAGGAAGACGAGGATCGGCTTGTCGGCCTTGGCCGCGTTGCAGACCTTGCAGCAGAGCACAAGGTTGTCGCGGCGGTCGTAGGCCGTCTGACCCTTGCGAGGCGTCACATGGTCGAGCGTGATCGTCCGCTCCGGCACGATCCGTTCGCAGTAGGCGCAGGTGGGCCCGAAACGCTCGAGCAACCAACGCCGCGTCTCCACATAGGCGGCGCGTCCGGTGGGCACCGAGGTGAGCTGCGGCTGCTGCCGCGCTCCACCACCGCCACCACCGCCACGGCTCCGCCGTTTCTTCTTGGGGCTCGCCGACGCGGCTGCGGGCGCGGCGGCCGAAGCCCCCGCACCACTGCGCCGCCGCCCGCGCCCTCCGCGTGAGGTCGCCATCAGCGCACGCGGTCCGAGGAAAATGAGTTCATCGGGGCTAAACATATCCTCGAGCCCCCCTGCAAAGCACCCTCCCGACTCCCGTCGGACATCCGGGACCGGCCGATGAAGGCCGTCAGGTCTTTCGTCCTTCATCCTCCAGCCTTCATCTTTTACTTGAACCTTCAAGCATTTCGCCGTACCATAGCCACGATCCCACAGGAGCGGTGACGTGCGCGTGCTGGTGGTCGGAGGAGGTCCGGGCGGGCTCTATGCGGCGCTGCTCCTCAAGCGGCGGCACCCCGACGTGCACGTCGAGGTCCACGAGCGCAACCGCGCCGACGACACCTTCGGCTGGGGCGTCGTGCTCTCGGACCAGACGGTCGCCAACCTCCGCGCCGCCGACCCCGAGAGCGCCGATGCGATCGCGCGCGCCCTCCACCGATGGGACGACATCGCCGTGCACTTCCGCGGTCGCACCGTCCG
>JAYTNC010000551.1:0-2353 GCA_043748515.1 Gemmatimonadota bacterium
GCTCGGCGGGCGCACCGAGAGTGCGGTCGAGGAGGTCGCGGTCACGTTCCGCGATCTCTCGGCGGAGGACATCGCCGAGTACGTCGCGACCGGCGAGCCGATGGACAAGGCGGGCGCGTACGGCATCCAGGGCTACGGCGCGACGATCGTCGAGCGGATCGACGGTGACTACTTCAGCGTGATGGGGCTCGGGTTGCGGCGGCTGGTCGCGCTGCTCGAGCGGGTGGGACTGCGCTACGACTTCGCCGAGGGCGTCACGCGCTGAATCGCGTGGCGCGCCGCCTCCCGCGCCTCGCTCGCGTTCATGGTGCGCCAGATGTTGATCACGAAGCAGGCGGCGCCGATCGCGGAGATCGCACCGCCCGCAGCGACGAGCGCGGAGGCGAACGGCCAGCCGTTCACCCGGGCGACGAAGCCGATCACGAGGAGCGCCAGGCCGCTCTCCGCCGTCCAGAACTGCACCGCGGCCATGCGCGGGTGCACGAGCGGCTGACCCACGAAGCGCGGGATGACGTGGAGGGCCACGCCGTAGATCATCTGCGTCACGAAGCCGAGCAGCGCAACGTGCAGGTGTGCGGTGCGATAGACCGTGAGCACCGGCGCGACGGCCATGAGCAACGCGACGGCGACGGCGATCGAGAACCAGACGAGGCTGGCCTTGAGGAAGGCCTTCACGAACCAATCCATCATCGTCGGGCTCCGGGCGGGGAAGGGCGCTTCAAGCGATCAGCAACCGTTCGAGTCCGCGGGGCTTCGCGGTGAGATCGGCGAGGGTGTAGCGGTCGAGCACGGCGAAGAAGGCCGTGAGGGCCTCGTCGAGCGCAGGTGCAAGCGCGCACACCGGAGCGATCGGGCAGCGGTTCGTGGCCGGGTCGAAGCACTCGACGAGGTCGAGGTTGTCCTCCGTCGCGCGCACCACCTGACCGACGTTGATCTCGATGGCCGGCCGCGAGAGGCGCACGCCGCCCGAGCGGCCGCGCAGGGTCTTGACGAACCCCAGCTCGGAGAGCCGCGCGATCACCTTGGCCGCGTGGTCCTCCGACATCCCCATCCGACGGGCGATGTCCGTGATGCGACTCGGCGCCTCGTCGTGCAAGGCGATGAAGATGAGGGCACGGAGCGCGTTGTCGGTGTGACGGGTGAGGCGCATTGGACTCTGGGGCAGAGCAGAGGGTTTTCCCTGACGGGGCATCCGCAAGATGTCCGACTATCTAAGGTGCAAGTAGAATGCATCTTTTGGTCGTCCCGACGCAAGTGGCGGGACCGGCGATGCGCCGCATGCCTTTCACGCACCATCCGAGGTCCCCATGTCCCTTCTCACACGCTCCCGTCTGCTGCTGGGTGCCGGTGCCATCACCGTGCTTGGCCTCGGATACGCCTGCGCAGGACGCGGCTCGTCCTCGCTCGCCGGTTCGGCCGATGCCGCGCAGCGCGTCTACGTCGCGCCCGGCGAGCATGACGAGCTCTACGCCTTCCTCTCCGGCGGCTTCGGTGGTCAGGTCGGCGTCTACGGATTGCCGAGCGGCCGGCTGCTGCGCACGATCCCCGTCTTCTCGCAGCACGCGGAGAACGGCTGGGGATACAATGAAGAGACCAAGCCGATGCTCGAGACCTCCTACGGCTTCATCCCGTGGGACGACCTGCACCACACCGCGCTGTCGCAGACCGAAGGCGAGGACGACGGGCGCTGGCTCTTCGTGAACGGCAACAACACGCCGCGCGTCGCCCGCATCGATCTCAGGCACTTCGAGACGACCGAGATCCTCGAGATCCCGAACGCCGGCGGCAACCACGCCTCGCCGTTCGTGACCGAGAACTCCGAGTACATCGTCTCGTCGACGCGGTTCTCGATCCCGGTGCCGAACCAGGACGTGCCGATCGACGAGTACAAGAAGTACTTCAAGGGACAGATCTCCTTCATCACGGCCGACCAGCCGGGGAAGATGGACATCGCCTTCCAGCTCATCATGCCGGGGTTCAACTACGACCTCGCGCGCGCGGGCAAGGGCCCGTCGGCCGGCTGGATGTTCTTCACGTCGTACAACTCGGAGCAGGCGAACACGCTGCTCGAGGTGAACGCGTCGCAGAACGACAAGGACTACATCGCCGCGGTGAACTATCGCGCGATCGAAGCGTGCGCCAAGGCCGGCAAGGGCCGCCGCGTGGCGGTCGACTACCGTCACAACTACATGGACGAGTTCAGCCGCGTCGCGCGCTCCGAGCGCAAGACGAGCGTGCTGCAGCTCCTGCCGACCGAGTGCCCGGGATCGGTGTTCTTCCTCCCGACGCCCAAATCGCCGCATGGCGCCGACGTCGACCCGACCGGTGAGTTCGTCGTCGCCGGCGGCAAGCT
>JAYTNC010000552.1:0-2017 GCA_043748515.1 Gemmatimonadota bacterium
CCGCGCTCGAGGCCCGCTATGCCGCCGCGGTCCCCGCCGGCACGCGCATGGACGTGATCCTCGGCTTCTACGAGCAGCACGCCGACCAGATGCACAACAGCGCCGCCTGCATCGCGTTCGGCGACGGACCGGCGCGGCTCGTGCACGTGCATCGCAAGAACTTCCTGCCGACCTATTCGCTGTTCGACGAGGAACGCTTCGTCGAGCGCGGCTACGGGATCCGCGCTTTCGACACGTCGTGGGGTCGCGCCGCGCTGCTCGTCTGCGAGGACGCCTGGCATTCGCTCTCCGGGACGATCGCGGCGCTGGACGGTGCGCAGATCGTGTTCGTGCTCGCGGCGGCACCGGCGCGCGGCGCCGCGCCGCGTGGCGATAGCGTGCCAGGGCCCGGCAGCGTGGAACGCTGGGAGCGGCTCATCCGCGATATCGCCGAGGAGCAGGGCGTGTTCTGCGTGCTCGCGAACCTCGTGGGGAGCGAGGGCGGGAAGATGTTCCAGGGCGGTTCGCTCGTCGCCGGTCCGCGCGGTGACGTGCGCGTGCGCGCGCCGGTGTTCGACGAGGCGTTGCTCACCGCGACGATCGATCTCGCGGACCTGGCGCGCGTGCGCTCGGACATGCCGATGCTCTCGGACCTGAAGGCGGCGCTGCCGTTCCTGCGGACGGAACTGGATCGGGCGATGGGGCTCTCGGTGCCGCCGCGGGAGGCGAGCCAGGCACCGGAGCCGTCAGGAGCGCGGGCGTCGACCCAGGTCTGGGAGGCGCTCGCCATCGGTGATCCCGCGATGCCGGTCCCACGGAACGCGAAGGCGCAGCCGACCGTGCCCGTCGCGGGCGCGCTCACCGTCGTGAGCGGCGGCGCGGCCGCGCGCGGCCTGCCGCCGTCGCTGGAGATCGATCCCGCGCTCGTCGAGCGCTGGCTCGTCACGTTCCTGCGCGACGAGTTCTCGAGGCGCGGATTCGCCAAGGCGATCGTCGGCGTGTCGGGCGGCGTCGACTCCGCCGTCGTGGCCGCGCTCGCTGCGCGCGCGCTCGGCAAGGAGAACGTGATCGGGGTGCGGATGCCGTACCGCACCTCGAGCCCCGACTCGCTCGCGCACGCGCAGCTGCTGATCGACCAACTCGGCATCACCGGCCGCACGCTCGAGATCACCGGCGCAGTCGACGGATATCTCGCGCTCGAACCCGACGCCGACGCCGCACGGCGCGGCAACGTGATGGCGCGGACCCGCATGATCGCGCTCTTCGACCTCTCGGCGAAGCATCGTGCCCTGCCCCTCGGCACCGGCAACAAGAGCGAGCGCCTGCTCGGCTACTTCACCTGGCACGCGGACGACTCGCCGCCGGTGAACGCGATCGGCGACCTGTTCAAGACGCAGGTCTGGGCGCTCGCGCGCCACCTCGGCGTGCCGCGCGAGATCATCGAGAAGCCGGCGAGCGCGGACCTCGTGCAGGGGCAGACCGACGAGGCTGACTTCGGCGTGAGTTATGCCGTGGCCGACGACGTGCTCAACTGGATCCTGCACGGGTGGAACGCGAAGGAACTCGTGGCGCGGGGGATCGATGCGGAAGCGGTCGCGCTCGTGACCAAGCGGCTCGATTCGACGCACTGGAAGCGGAAGTTGCCCACTGTCGCGATGCTCTCGGGTGCGGCGATCGGGGAGAGTTATCTGCGGCCGGTGGACTACTAGCTGATGAAGGCTGAAGGATGGAAGGGGGCCGGCCGTTCGGCCGGCCCTTTCCGCAGTCCGCATCTCATCTTTCAGCCTTCATCCTTCAACTTTCATCTTCAAGAGCAACTTTCGGATTGAGCGGTCGCGTGGACACGCCTAGATACCGGTGACCCGCACGATGGAGAATCGATGTCCCCCGAGCAGTCGATCACCGATTACGCCCGCATCGAGAAGGCGATCCGCTTCCTCGACCGCGAGCGCGCGGCCGCGCCGAGTCTGGCGACCGTCGCCGAGCATGTCGGGCTGAGCGAAGCGCACTTCCAGCGGTTGTTCACGCGGTGGGCGGG